>JAKAFQ010000399.1 GCA_021817875.1 Pseudomonadota bacterium | reverse complement strand
GCGCGAAGTGCTGGTGCCCGCCCCCCTGGAGGATTGATCCGATGTCGAAGTGTTACGGCCTGACCGCGGCGCTGGCGGCGGTCGCGCTCGGCGTGGCCGCGCCGCAGTGCTGCGCCGGGCCACCGCACCCGCCGCAGCCGGCGCACGCGCCGGCGGCAACGCGGCTAGACCGGTTTCTGCAGCATCTGAAGACGCTGAAGGTGACCTTCCGGCAGACCCTGGTCGATGCCCACGGCGCCGAGATCTCGCGCGCCGCCGGGACGCTCATCGTGGCGCGCCCGGGCCGTTTCCGCTGGGACATCCGGCCGCTCGGCGCGGACGGCAAGGCCGTTGGCGAGGGTCAGCTGATGGTCGGGGACGGACGCAACGTCTGGTTCTACGACCGCGATCTGCAGCAGGTGACCGTGCAGCCGGTGAGCGCGGCCCTCTCGGCCACCCCGGCGATGCTGCTTTCGGGCACGGTCGATGTGCGCCGGCACTTCAGGGAGCATCCGGCCGGCCGGCGCGAGGGGTTGAGCTGGGTGTTCGTCGAGCCGAAGCACGCCTCGGGGGCGGACTTCCGCAGTGCGCTGTTCGGCTTCGAGCACGGCACGCTCGAGCGGATGATCCTCGAGGACACGCTCGGCCAGGTCGCCACCGTCGTGTTCGAGCACGTCGAGATCAACAGGCCGGTGCCGGCCCGGGAGCTGACCTTCTCCCCGCCACCCGGGGTCGATGTGATCGGAACGCCCGCGAAGTGAGTGGCGAGGAGTCACCCGGCCCCGATCCGCTGCGGCCGCTCGCCGACCGCATGCGGCCCCGCACGCTCGAGGAGGTTGCCGGACAGGCGCACCTGCTCGCGCCCGGCAAGCCGTTGCGTCAGGCCATCGAGTCGGGGCGGCCGCATTCGCTCATCCTCTGGGGACCGCCGGGCACGGGCAAGACGACTCTGGCGCGGCTGATCGCCCAGCGCGCCCACGCCCAGTTCATCGCGCTCTCGGCGGTCATGGCCGGGGTGAAGGACATCCGCGCGGCCGTCGAAGCGGCGCGCGCCGCGCGCGCGCAAAGCGGCCGACCCACCATCCTGTTTCTCGACGAGGTGCATCGATTCAACAAGGCGCAGCAGGACACCTTCCTGCCGTACGTCGAGGACGGCACGCTGACCTTCGTGGGCGCCACCACCGAGAATCCCTCGTTCGAGCTGGTGAGCGCGCTGCTCTCGAGGGCGCGTGTGTACGTGCTGAAGCCCCTGGGCGAGGCGGACATCGACTCGCTGCTGCGCAGCGCGCTCGGCGACCCGCAGCGGGGATTGGGCCGGGAGGGGATCGCGGCCGAGCCCGAGGCGATCGGGCTGATCGCGAAGGCCGCCGACGGCGATGCCCGCCGCGCGCTCAACATGCTCGAGCTCGCCGCCAGCCTCTCGGAAGCGGCCGCATCGCAGCCGCGCAGGATCAGTGTCGAGCTCGCCCGCGAAGTCGCCAGTGGCGCCCGCCGGCGCTTCGACAAGGGCGGAGAGCAGTTCTACGACCAGATCTCGGCGCTGCACAAGGCCGTGCGCGGCACCGACGCGGATGCGGCGCTCTACTGGCTGTGCCGCATGCTCGATGGCGGCTGCGACCCGCTCTATATCGCGCGCCGCGCGGTGCGCATGGCGGTGGAGGATATCGGCCTCGCCGATCCGAGGGCGTTCGCGCTGACACTCGATGCGTGGGAGGCCTACGACCGCCTGGGCAGCCCGGAAGGAGAGCTCGCGATCGCGACCGCGGTGGTGTACCTCGCCTGCGCGCCGAAGAGCAACGCGGTGTACCTCGCCCTGGGCGAAGCGATGGAAGACGTCAGTCGATTCGGGACCCTGGAGGTGCCGCTGCGGCTGCGCAACGCCCCGACGCGGCTGATGAAAGGTCTCGGCTACGGGCAGGGATATCGTTATGCGCACGATGAGCCGGATGCCTTCGCCGCCGGGGAACGCTATCTGCCGGACGAGATGCCGGATAGGCGATACTACCGCCCCGTGCCGCGCGGGCTCGAGATCAAGATCGGGGAAGCGCTGGCGAGACTGAGGAACCGAACGAAATGATCGACCCGAAGCTGCTGCGCTCAGACCCCGAGGCCGTCGCCGGCAACCTGGCGCGTCGGGGCTTTACGCTCGACGTCGGGGCGTTGCGCACGCTCGAAGAGCGCCGCAAGGCCGCCCAGATCGAATCCGACCGGCTGCGTGCCGAACGCAACGCCAGCGCCAAGGCGGTCGGCGCGGCCAAGGGCCGGGGCGAGGACGCGGCGGCGCTGCTGGCGCGCGGCGAGCAGCTCACCGGGGAACTCGCCCGAGCGGAGCAGACCCTGAGCGCGATTCAGGCCGAACTCGAGCGCTGGCAGCTCGCGCTGCCGAACCTGCTGCACGAGTCGGTGCCCCAGGGCGATGGGGAGCAGGACAATCTCGAGATGCGCCGCTGGGGCACGCCGCGGGAGTTCGCCTTCGAGCCCAAGGACCACGTGGAGGTCGGCGAGCGGCTCGAGGGGCTCGATTTCCAGGCGGCGGCCAGCCTCTCGGGCGCGCGCTTCGTGGTCATGCGCGCCCAGGTCGCCAGGCTCCACCGGGCACTCGGGCAGTTCATGCTCGATCTGCACACGCGCGAGCACGGCTACACCGAGGTGTACGTGCCGTACCTGGTGCAGAGCCACGCCCTGCTCGGCACCGGCCAGCTGCCGAAGTTCGAGCAGGACCTGTTCGCGGTGCGCGGCGAGCAGGGGTTCTACCTCATCCCGACGGCCGAGGTGCCGGTGACCAACCTGGTGCGCGAGCGGATCGTGCCGGCCGAATCGCTGCCGTTGAAGTTCGTGTGTCACACGCCGTGCTTCCGCTCGGAAGCCGGCGCGGCCGGCAAGGACACCCGCGGCATGATCCGCTCTCACCAGTTCGACAAGGTGGAGCTCGTGCAGATCGTGCGTCCGGAGGACTCCTACCGGGCGCTCGAGGCGCTGACGGCCGACGCCGAGACGGTGCTGCAGCGCCTGGAGCTGCCTTACCGGACCGTGGCGCTGTGCAGCGCGGACATCGGTGCCAACAGCGCGAAGACCTACGACATCGAAGTGTGGCTGCCCTCGCAGCGGCGCTACCGCGAGATCTCCTCCTGCAGCAACTTCGAAGCCTTCCAGGCGCGGCGGATGCAGGCGCGCTGGCGCAATCCCGGGAGCGGCAAGCCGGAGCCGCTGCACACCCTGAATGGCTCGGGACTCGCCGTCGGCCGCACCCTGGTCGCGGTGCTGGAGAACAACCAGGAAAGCGACGGTTCGGTGCGCGTGCCGCGGGTGCTGCAGCCCTACCTCGGGGGGCTCGAGAGGCTCGAGCCGCCGCGCTGACCGGGCGTGTGCGTGGGGGCGTACCCGGGGGGAACTGATGACCGAACTCAGCCGCTCGCTCAAACCGCGGCACCTCGAGATGATCTCCATCGGCGGGATCATCGGCGCGGGGCTGTTCGTCGGCAGCAGCGCATCGATCGCCGCCGCGGGACCCGCCATCGTGTTGAGCTATCTGATCACCGGCACGCTGGTGCTGCTGGTGATGCGCATGCTCGGGGAGATGTCGCTCAGCCTGCCCGCGGTGCGCTCATTCACCGAGTTTGCGCGCGCCGGCCTCGGCTCCTGGGCCGGCTTCGTGGCCGGCTGGCTGTACTGGTACTTCTGGATCATCGTGGTGCCGGCCGAGGCGATCGCCGGGGCCAACATCCTGCACGCCTGGCTCGCGCTGCCCACCGGAGTGCTCGGCTGCGCGCTCATGGCGGCCATGACCGGCGTGAACCTGATGTCGGCCCGCTCCTACGGGGAGTTCGAGTTCTGGTTCGCCTCGATCAAGGTGGCGGCCATCATCGTGTTCATCGCGCTCGCGGCGGCTTTCGTCCTGGGCTGGACTTCGCCCCATGGGGCGAGCCTGCGCAACCTCACCGCCTTCGGGGGGTTCGTGCCGCACGGGGCGCTCTCGGTGCTCGCCGGGGCGGTCACCGTGTTCTTCTCGCTCACCGGCGCGGAGATCGTCACGGTGGCCGCGGCCGAATCGGCGCAGCCCTCGCGGGCGGTGGCGAAGCTCACGAGCTCCATCATCGTGCGCATCCTCATGTTTTATGTCGGCTCGATCTTCTTCATCGTCTCGGTGGTGCCCTGGACCGACATCGAGATCGGTCGCTCGCCGTTCACCCTGGCGCTCGAGCGGATGCACTTCGGCTGGGCCGGGCTCGCCATGGACGCGATCATCCTGACGGCGGTGCTGTCGTGTCTGAATTCAGCGTTCTACGTCTGCTCGCGGGTGCTGTTCGTCCTGGCCGGGCATGGTGATGCGCCGCAGGGTCTGATCCGGCTCAATCGGCGGCGCGTGCCGGCGCGCTCGGTGCTGCTGTGCGGCGCCGCGGGCATCGCCGGCATCCTCGCGGCCGTGCAGGCGCCGCAGAGCGTGTTTGCCTTCCTGGTGGACGCCTCCGGCGCCCTGATGGTGTTCGTCTACGGCCTGATCGCGCTGGCGCACGTCCGCCTGCGACGGCAGCGCGAGCGCGCCGCTGAGCCCGCGCCGGCGATCACCCTCTGGCTGTTCCCCTGGTCGAGTTATCTCGCGATCGCGGCGATGATCGCCGTGCTGGCGGCGATGGCGTTCACGCCTGGCCTGCGCAT
>JAKAFQ010000398.1 GCA_021817875.1 Pseudomonadota bacterium | reverse complement strand
ACGCCGGGATACCAGGGCACGCTGGGCTACGGCTTTCCGACCGCGTTGGGTGCCGCGGCGGGCAATCCCCATCGGCGCGTGCTCTGCCTCACCGGAGACGGTGGCTTCGGTTGGGCGATGCAGGAGTTGTCGACGGCCGCCCGCTACCGCCTCAAACTCACGGTCGTCGTATTCGCCGACGGCCGCTTCGGCAACGTCCACCGTATCCAACAGCGGGTGTTCGGCGAAACGTTCGCCACGCAGCTCACCAATCCCGACTTTGCACAGCTGGCCGCGGCTTTCGGCGTTGCGTATCGCCGCGCCGACTCGGCCGATGCGCTCACCGATGCGGTAGCGGGCGCCTGCGAGTTCGAAGGCCCCTGTCTCATCGAGGTCCGCGTCGGGGAGATGCCGAGCCCGTGGGCCCTGATCCATCCGTTCGTGCCTTCCTCCGTGCCCACGCCACCCAATCCGCTGGGTGAGCCCGGGGCCTGATGCTGCGCGGCGCGCTCGGCCGGGGATCATCCGGCTCGCGAATCCAAACGATCCCCAGGCGTCTACTTCACGCTGTATCCGCGGGCCTGCAGGCACGCGCTGAGCGCCCGGCGGTAATCGTGCGCCCGGTGCGCCAGCGCCCGCTGCGCCTGGTACGCCTGCCCGCTCAGGGCCTGCTGGTTTGCCGCGGCATTGGCCGCATCCCCGGCGCTGCCGATCATCGCCCCGGTGAGCGCTCCGAAGACCGCGCCGGCTCCCCGGTCCCAGGGATCGGAGATCGCCGCACCCAGCACCGCCCCGGCCACCGCCCCAATGGCGGTATCGGTGCCCGGCGGCGGCCCCTGGACGGTCACGCGGTCGTAGGCCGGCACGTCCGGGGCGCTCGGGTCGAAGCCGCTCTGGTGGACCGCCCAGACACTGCATTCATAGCGATCGCGCGCCTGCCGCCGACGCGACTGGTTCTGCATCGGATAGGCATACACGGTCGTATCGGGCCGCGCCACCGGATAGGCCGCCGGAGCCGGCTGCGGCCCCACGGTGGCGCATCCGGTCAGACCGATCAGCACCGCCCCCACGGCCACCGGCCTCAGCAGACCGCCGGTGGGGCGAAAATCGAGCACGCCTGAACGCCTCATACCCATCATTGTCCCGGCCAATGGCCCTTGCGCGCAAGACGCGCGCCTCTAGCCGGTGGACGCGCCGATCGGCCCGGAAGTTCCGGTCCACGCCCCCGCACCGCCGCTGGGGCGTGCTCGAGGGCCGCGCCGATCAGCCGAGCAGCGCCGCAACGCGCTCGAGGTCTTCCGGAGTATTGACGTCCGGGCCGGGGCGCTCGGCGGCATCGGCCACCCGGATGATCATGCCGTGGCCCAGGGCACGCAACTGCTCGAGCTTCTCCGCGCGCTCGAGCGCGGTCGCTCCGAGCGAGGCAAGGCGCTTCAAGGCGCGCACCCGGTACGCGTACAGGCCCACGTGGCGGCGTGCGCCGGTGAACAGCCTCTGGCTGGCAAGTCCGGCCGAGGCGCCATCGCGGTTCCAGGGTATCGGGGCGCGGCTGAAATACAACGCCCGACCGCGCTCGTCGCACACGACCTTGACGACGTTCGGATCGAGGAGCTCGGCGAGGGACTCGATCGGCGTGGCGAGCGTGGCGAGCGCCGCCTCGGGATCGGACTCCAGCAGAACGGCGACCTGGCGGATGATGGCCGGGGGGATGAGCGGCTCATCGCCCTGCACGTTCACGACGATGTCCTGCTCCGCCCAGCGCTCCTGCGCGGCGAGTTCCGCGATCCGATCGGTGCCCGAGGGGTGGCTCGCAGCCGTGAGGCGCGCCGTGGCACCGAAGGCCCGCGCGGCGCTCACGATCGCCGGATCGTCCGTCGCGATCAGCACATCGGCCGCGCCCGAGGCGCGCGCCTTCTCGTAGACCCACTGGATCATCGGCTTGCCGCGCAGGCCGGCGAGCGCCTTGCCGGGCAGGCGCGTCGAGGCCGCGCGCGCCGGGATGGCGACGTGAAACAATCCTAGACCCGCTCGAGCAGCGGATCGTCCGCGCCGAGCTGGCGGGCTTCCTCCTCCAGCATCACCGGCACGCCGTCACGGATCGGATAGGCGAGCCGGTCCAGGCGACACACGAGCGCGTCGGCCTCGCGGCGGTAGATCAACGTGCCCTTGCAGACCGGGCAGGCGAGTATTTCGAGCAGGCGGGCGTCCACGCTAACCCCGTGAGTCTGTCGGTGAATCGATCTTGCGCATCACCAGCTCCATCAGCCGTTGCGAGTCGGCGTCGCTGAAGCGAGCCTCGACCGGCACGCACCACAGCCGCGGATCGGCGAGCTCGGCACATTTTACGGCATCCTTTTCGGTCATGAGCACCGCTCTATCGTCGCCGAAATCCAGCTCGGCCGCGCCGAGCGGCCGGTGGTCGGGGAACGGATGCCGGATCGGATCGAGCCCGCGCGCGGCCAGCTCGCGGAAAAAACGCTCCGGATGCCCGATGGCGGCGACCGCGTGCACCGGCCCCCGGAAGGACTCGAGCGGACGCCTCTCGCCCGAGACGAGCCGCCGCGCCTCCCCGGGGACCAGGCTCATGTGCAGCGCCGCCCCGGGCAGCATCCCGCCGGCGCCGAGCGAGGCGTGCTCGGGCGCGCCGTTGATCACGATCGCATCGACCGTCGCGAGCCTCCCCGGAGGCTCGCGCAAGGGCCCGGCGGGCAGCAGCCGGCCGTTGCCAAATCCACGGGCGCCGTCGATGACGGCGATCTCGCAGGCGCGCGCCAGGGACAGATGCTGCAGGCCGTCATCGGCCACGATGAGCCCGGCGCCGCGCTCGACCAGGGCCGCGGCCGCGGCCGCCCGGTCGCGCGCCACCGCGGTCGCGCAGCCGGTGCGCCGATACAGCAGCAGCGGCTCGTCGCCGACCTCGCGCCAGCTCGAGTCCGCCCCGAGCAGCCGCAGCCGCCCCGAGTCCCGCCCGTAGCCTCGCGACACCAGTCCCACCGCGATACCCCGCTGCGCCAGCCGCGTGGCGAGCCAGATGGTGAGCGGGGTCTTGCCGGTGCCGCCGGCGGTCAGGTTGCCGACCACCACCACCGGCACGGCCACACGGCGCACCGCCAGCCAGCCGCGCCGGTAGGCCGAGCGGCGCGCGCACACCGCCGCGCCATACAGCCGCCCGAAAGGCCGCAACACCGGGGAGGCCGAAGTTCCGTACCAGCGCCGAGTCAGCCAGGCCTCGATCATCGGTCAGTCGCTGAACTGCAGTCGGTACAGCTGCGCATACAGGCCGTCGCGCTCGAGCAGCTGCGCATGCGTACCGCTCTCGACCACCGCGCCGCCATCGAGCACGACGATGCGATCGGCCTGCTCGACGGTCGAGAGCCGGTGGGCGATGACGAAGGTGGTGCGATTGCGCATCAGGTGAGCGAGCGCCGCCTGAATGTGCCGCTCGGCCTCGGTGTCGAGCGCCGAGGTCGCCTCATCGAGGATGAGGATCGGCGCATCCTTCAGCAGCGCCCGGGCGATCGCGATCCGCTGGCGCTGCCCGCCCGAGAGCAGCGTGCCGCGCTCGCCGATCAGCGTATCGAGTCCCTCCGGCAGGGCGGCGGCGAACTGCAGCACGTGGGCCGCTTCGGCGACGCGCAGCACGGCCGCTTGCGGCACGTCCCGCCCGAACGTGATGTTGTTGCGGATGGTGTCGTCAAACAGCGTGACATCCTGACTGACCACCGCGATCTGCTCGCGCAGGCAACGCAGGTCGTACTCGCGCAGATCGCAGCCGTCGATGAGGATCGAGCCCGACTGGACGTCATAGAAACGCGCCAGCAGTGCCACCAGCGTCGACTTGCCGCTGCCGGAGCGGCCGACGATGGCGACCGTGGAGCCGGCCGGCACCTGCAGCGAGACCGCGCGCAGCGCGGTGCGCTTGCCCTGCGCGTAGGAGAACTCGACGCCGCGGTACTCGACGTCACCGCGCACACGCGCCACGCGCCGTTCGCCGCCTCGAGGCTCCGCGGGCTCATCGAGCAGCTCGAACAGGCTCTGCGCGGCGGCGATGCCCTGCTGGATCGGACCGGACTGGCTGACGAACTCGCGCAGCGGCTGGGCGATGCTCGCCAGCGCGGTGAAGAACCCGAACAGATCGCCGGTGCTCATCCGTCCCTCGACGGTGGCGCGGATGGCGAGCGCCAGCACGAACGCCCCGCCGATCGCCGTCACCATCTGCACCGTCGGGTTCGACAGGCCGTTGGTGAGCACCAGCCGCATGTTCGAGCGCCGGTTGTGCTCGTTGACGATCTCGAACTGCGCCTCGAGGTGCGCCTGCGCGCCGTACACCTTCACCAGCCGCGGCGACTCGAAGCTTTCCTTGGCGAGCCGGGTCACATCCTCCATGGAGCTCTGGATGCGCCGCCCGTAGCGCCGGAAATGGCGGTTGAGGACCGACACCAGCCAGCCGGCGAGCGGTCCCATGACGAGCGCGATCAGCGCCAGGCGCGCATCGAGCCACAGCAGCAGCGCGATCTGCGCGCCGATGGTCAGGCCGGCGCGCACCAGAATGACGATCGAGGTGGTGCAGGCCTGGCCGATCTGCTCGCTGTTGTAGGTGAGGCGGGAAAGCAGCGCCCCGACCGCATGGCGGTCGAAGAACGCCACCGGCAGGTCGAGCACCC
>JAKAFQ010000397.1 GCA_021817875.1 Pseudomonadota bacterium | reverse complement strand
TTGTTACCCCGAAACCGATCGTCCGTCAGAATGGCCCAGAGCGGATCATCGCGGCCAAGCGCTTCGTACACCGACTGTATTTTTTCGAGACTCATCGCAGAACCTGACGCTCCTTGCGGAACCTGAGTGTGCAGCACGCTCTCCGGCGCTCCAGTCGCTGAGCCGCGCGGTGCGCCGCCGTCACGCCCAACGGCGCAGGGCGCGCTGGCGGGTGAGACGCGCGGACGCGGCGCAACCATGCCATATCCGATGCCCCGCTGCCCACCCTTTGGCGAGGCGTCGCGCTCGTGCCGCGAGCGCCCGGCGCCCGGGCGGGCGCCGCCATCCGGGAAGCGCTATCCTCGGGGAGCAGATCCGGCACGCCTCACCGCGACTGCGGCCGGCGGGCGATGCGATGCGCATCACAGTTCGGCCGGCGCCGGGCGAGCCGTGGCGACGCGTGGCCCTACAATTTCCCGTGCCCCGCCTGAGCCGAAGCCACGTACCGTGAGCCAGTCATTCCGCCGCCGCATGCGCCGCGCTCCGAGCGCTCCTACCGGACCGGACCGCCGCCTCGCGGCCGACCGCCGCACGAGCATCGCCAGGGCGTTGCTCTATGGCAGCTTTCGCCCGCGACGGCAGGGGCCGCGGCGCGCGGACGAGCATCGGCTGGGAGCGATCGACTGGCATCATCCGTGGTGGCTCGCGCTCGCCGTCCTGATCCTGATGCTCTCGTGCGCCGATGCCGCGCTCACCCTGGTGCTGATCGGCCGCGGCGCCTTCGAAGTGAACCCGCTGCTCGCTCCCCTGGTGCGGGACTCGCCGGTGGCATTCGTGCTGGTCAAGATCGGTCTCACCGGCGTCGGCATCGTCTGCCTGACGCTGCTCGCCAGACTGAAGGCCTTCGGGCGCATTCCCGCGAAACTGCTGTTCTACGCGGTGCTGATCGGATATGTCGTACTCATTGTCTATGAGCTGAGGCTGCTCGCCGTGGGCTGATCGCCGCTCCTGCGCGGCTCGGCGGGGCAAGGGTACGCTCAGCTGAAATCCCGTTGATTTTCAAGGCCTGTCGTACGATCCTGATATTTCGCGCCCGCTGCCTTTCCGTTACACTAGCCTCTCGCGGCTTCTAACCCCCCGGCATGCTTCAACCCACACCCCTATTCGGCGGCAACGCCGCCTTCCTGGATACTCTCTACGAGCAATACCTTCGCGATCCAGCAAGCGTAGAGGAAAGCTGGCGCACCTATTTCGAGCAGTTGCCGGGCTCGGTGGCGCTCGAGCGGGCCCACGGCCCGATCGAGGCGCAGCTCGCCGAGCGTGCCCGCGAGCCGCGTGCGCTCGCCGCCGCGCCGGCGCAGCCCGGCAGCGATGCCCGCCAGGCGGGCGTGTCGCGCCTGATCCAGGTGTGGATGCACCGTGGACACCTCATCGCCCAGCTCGATCCGCTCGGACTCACGACGCGCCCGCGCCCGCGGGTGCTCGAGCTCGGACACTTCGGGCTCACCGAGGCCGATCTCGACACCGAGTTCTTCACCGGCAGCCGTGTCGATGCGGTGCCGCAGCGCATGACGCTTCGCGAGATCCTGCGCCAGCTCGAAGCGATCTATGCCGGCTCGGTCGGGGCGGAATTCGCCCACGTGTCCTCTTCGCAGGAGCGCCTGTGGCTGCAGGACCGGTTCCAGGCCGGGCGGCTGCAGCATCGGTTCAACGCCGATGAGAAGCGCAACATTCTCTGGCAGCTCACGGCCGCCGAGGGGCTCGAGCGCTATCTGCACACCAAGTACGTCGGCCAGAAACGCTTCTCGCTCGAGGGCGGCGAGACGTTGATTCCGATGCTCGATGACCTGATTCAAGGCTGCGGCGCCTCGGCTGTCGAGGAAGTGGTCATCGGCATGGCCCACCGGGGGCGCCTCAACGTGCTGGTGAACCTGCTGGGCAAGCCGCCCTCACTGCTGTTTTCCGAGTTCGAAGGCAACTACGACCTCAGTCACCTCAAGGGCTCCGGTGATGTGAAGTACCACAAGGGCTTCTCCGCCGACCTGCGTACCCCCGCAGGCAACGTTCACGCCGTCCTCGCCTTCAATCCCTCGCATCTGGAGGTCGTCGACCCGGTGGTCGAGGGTTCGGTGCGCGCGCGACAGGAGCGGCGCAACGATGAGAAGGGCGAGCGCGTGCTGCCCATCCTGGTGCACGGCGATGCGGCATTCGCCGGCCAGGGTGTCGTGATGGAGACGCTGCAGCTCTCGCAGGCCCGCGGATATTACACGGGCGGCACCGTGCACCTGGTCGTCAACAATCAGGTGGGTTTCACCACCTCGCTGGCGAGCGATGCCCGCTCGACGCTCTATTGCAGCGACGTCGCCAAGATGCTCGAAGCGCCGATCTTCCACGTCAACGGCGATGATCCCGAGGCGGCGGTGTTCGTGACGCGCCTCGCGCTCGAGTACCGCACGCGCTTCCACAAGGATGTGGTGATCGATCTCGTCTGCTACCGGCGTCTCGGGCACAACGAGGCGGACGAACCGGCGGTGACGCAGCCGCAGATGTACCAGATCATCCGCCAGCGTCCCACCACGCGCAAGCTCTACGGCGACCGTCTCGTGGCCGAAGGCGTGGTCGCCGAGCCGGAGCCGGCCGCGCTGGTCGAGCGATACCGCGAAGGGCTCGACCAGGGAAGGCCGCTCGCGCGGGCCGCGCTCGGCCTGATCGGCAATCAGTACACCGTCGACTGGACACGCTATGACAATGCCGACTGGACCGAGCGGGTGCAGACCGGGGTCGAGCTCGAGAGGGTGAAGTCCCTCGGCGAGCGCCTGGGACGATTGCCCGCGGACCTGAAACTCCATGCGCGGGTGGCGCAGGTCATGGCCAACCGCAACCGGATGGTCGCCGGCGAGCTGCCGCTCGACTGGGGCTGCGCCGAAACGCTCGCCTACGCCTCGCTCGTCGAGGACGGCTTCTCGGTGCGTCTGTCCGGACAGGACAGCGGCCGCGGCACGTTCTTCCATCGGCATGCGGTGCTGCACGATCAGGGCTCCGAGCGCGTCTACGTCCCGCTGCAGCACCTCGCGCAGGGCCAGCCACGCGTCGAGATCATCGACTCGGTGCTTTCCGAGGAAGCGGTGCTCGGCTTCGAGTACGGCTTCTCGACCACCGAGCCGGGGTGCCTCACCATCTGGGAAGGCCAGTTCGGCGACTTCGCCAACGGCGCCCAGGTGATCATCGATCAGTTCATCAGCTCCGGCGAAGCGAAGTGGGAGCGCTACTGCGGTCTCACGCTGTTCCTGCCGCACGGCTTCGAGGGCCAGGGGCCGGAGCATTCCTCGGCGCGCCTCGAGCGCTTCCTGCAGCTCAGCGCGGAAAACAACATGCAGGTGTGCGTGCCCTCGACGCCGGCCCAGATGTTTCACATGCTGCGCCGGCAGATGCTGCAGCCGTTCCGCAAGCCGCTCATCGTCATGACGCCGAAGAGCCTGCTGCGCCACGACCTGTCGGTGTCGAACCTGGCGGACCTCACCCGCGGCAGCTTCGCGCGCGTGATCTGCGAGATCGACGAGATCGAACCGGCTGCCGTGCGCCGCGCCGTGTTCTGCAGCGGCAAGGTCTACTTCGACCTGCTCAAGGCACGCCGCAACGATGGCTTGCGGGACGTCGCCCTGGTGCGCATCGAGCAGCTCTATCCGTTTCCGTCGGAGGAGTACGAGGCGACGCTGAAGCGCTATCCGAATCTGCGTGAAGTGGTCTGGTGCCAGGAAGAACCGCAGAACCAGGGTGCCTGGTACCACATCCGCCACCGGCTGCAGGAACCGGTCGAGAACCGCATGACCGTGCTCTACGCGGGCCGTGCGCCGGCGGCGGCGCCCGCCACGGGCATCAGCAAGATCCACGAGGCCGAACAACACACGCTGGTCGATGCCGCGCTGCACTCCACGGTCACCCGGACGAGCGCGCGGCAGACGAAGCGTCTGACCGGCAGCGCGTCCGCGGCGCGCGGCCCCAAGCGCGCCGCGACTCCCCTCAGAAAGAGCTCTTAATGACGACTGAAATCAAAGTTCCCCAGCTACCGGAGTCGGTTGCGGACGCGACGCTGGTCGCGTGGCACAAGCAGCCGGGCGATGCCGTGCGCCGCGACGAGAATCTCGCCGACCTCGAGACCGACAAGGTGGTGCTCGAAGTGCCGGCGCCGGCGAACGGAGTGCTGCGCGAGGTGAAAGTCGCAAGCGGCGCCGTGGTGACGAGCGGCCAGCTGCTCGCGCTGATCGAGGAGGGCGCCGCGGGCGCGGCGACGGCCGCCCGGGGCGACCGTTCCGCGGCTCCCGAGGGCCCCTCCGGTGGTCCGGCGCCGGGAGCATCGCCGAGGCCGCAGGCCGAGCCGAAAGCCGAGGGTGAAGCGGCAAAGGACAAGCTCAGCCCCTCGGTGCGCCGGCTGGTGGAGGAGAACCGCCTCGATCCGGGAGCCATTCCGGCCAGCGGCCGCGACGGACGGCTCACGAAATCCGACGTCGTCGGATTTCTGGGCAAACAGCCCGCCCCGGCGGACGTTTCGGCGGCGAGGCCGGCGTCGCCCGCCGGGCCCGTGCTGCCCACCGGCGCCCGCGCCGAGCATCGCGTGACGATGACGCGGCTGCGCCAGCGCATTGCTCAACGCATGGTCGAAGCGCAGTCGACACAGGCGCTGCTCACCTCGTTCA
>JAKAFQ010000396.1 GCA_021817875.1 Pseudomonadota bacterium | reverse complement strand
GTGCGCGCACTGATCGCTTCCTTCACTGTCGCCTGGATTTCACCCAGGTGAAACGGCTTGGCGATGATGCGCGAGACCTCGCCGCGGTTGACGGCATGCATCACCACCGGCAGGTCGAGAACCCCCGACATCAGGATACGCACACAACGCGGCTGGTAGGCGTGCAGCTGCTTCAGGACCTCCAGACCGTCGGGCGGCGGAATCTGGAAATCGACGATGGCGGCGTCGTAAAGCCCATCGGCGATGCGTTGCAGCGCCTGACGGCCGTCCCCGGCTTCCTGTACCTCGTAGCCGTCGCGCTGCAGCGCGATCTGCACGGCGAGGCGCAGATTCGCATCGTCTTCGACGACCAGGACACGCATCATGACCGCATCCTCTGCAACCGCCGCCCGTGATATTTCTGTGGCTCCGCAACCGGCTCTCTTTATATGCCCGTTGTTTTTCGACGTCAAACGCGCGCCCCGCTGCGCTTGCGCGCAAGCGGCCGGTCGGGCCGTCGGACATCCGCCGCTCGCCCCGCAGCAGCGTCGCCTGGTCGCGGGATCCGCGGAGGCTCCGGCATGTCAGTCCGCGGAGATGTCGGCTGTAGAGCGCAGTCAGGAGGTGTGCGCGGGCAATTCCCGTGCCTCCGCCGCCCTGACCTTGGGCACGTGCGCTACAGTCTGCACGTCCGGGGTCTCGCGCCCGAGGATGCCGCCTGCCGTTGTGTCCGGCGCCACGGGTTCGGACGCAGTCGGGCTGTCTGCCGGGATCATCTGATCAGACAATGAACATAAAGGGATATCATCGGCGGGCAGCCGCGTGCGGGACCGGTAGAATACGCCCGCGGCTCACCGATCTCCCAGCAGCCGGGCTGGCGCCGCGGCACCACTCGGGCACCGACCGAGCGCACCCGGGACAAGGGGGGGGCATGCAAGCGGGCACAGCCGAGAGCTTTCGCGACAAGATCGTCCTCATCACCGGGGCCTCCTCGGGCATCGGAGAGGAGTTGGCATTGCAACTCGCCCGCTCGGGAGCGGTGCTGACCCTGGTCGCGCGGCGCACCGCACTGCTGGAGCATCTCGGCCGCAGGATCCGCGAGGCCGGTGGTGTCGACCCGTTGATCATCGAGGGCGATGTCACACGGGACGAGGACCCGCCGCGTGCCGTCGCCGAGACCGTGCGTCTGCGCGGCAGGCTCGATATCGTCATTGCCAACGCCGGCTTCGGTGTCGTCGGGGACTTCGCCCGGCTGTCGCTGCAGGATTACCGCCGGCAGTTCGAGACCAACGTCTTCGGGGTGTTGCGCACGCTGCACGCGGCGTTGCCCGAGGTGACGAGGACCCGCGGCCAGCTGGTGATTCTCGGCAGCGTGGCGGGTTGGACGGCCTCGCCCGGGGCTTCGCCTTATGCGATGAGCAAGTTCGCCGTGCGGGCGCTCGCCAACTCCATCACGCCGGAGCTGGCGCTCATGGGCGTGCGGGTCACCCTGGTCAGCCCCGGCTTCGTCGAGAGCAATATCCGCCGGGTCGACAACCAGGGTCGGCTGCACGCCGAGGCTGCCGAGCCGATGCCGCGCTGGCTGGTGGTCAGCCGGGAGCGTGCGGTGGCGCACATGCTGCGCGCGATCGCCCGCGGTCAAAGGGAGGTCATCGTCACCGGTCACGGCAGACTGTTCGTCGCGCTGGAACGCTTTGCGCCGTGGGTGCTGCGCGCCGCCGCGCGTAGAATGGCCGCAACCCGCGGCGGATACCGCATCGAGCCCGGATCAGGCTGAGCCGGGGCCGCGGGGGACAGCGGTGCGGCGCCGGCATGGGGAGTCACGCGGCCGCCGCGATGGGTATCGCGTCCGCCGGGCTCAGTGGCCCGCGGCGGGGGGCGGAACCAGATGCAACCCGGCGATGTGACCGGTCGAGTCGAACGACACCGCCAGGCCGATGGGGCGCTCTTTGAACTCCGTCCTGACGATCACCGTCGTATAACCCTCCTTGCGCACCGTGCGGCTGCTGCCGGTCTTCTGAAATGCGCCGCCGTGCCGCAGCAGCGACTGCCACATCCGGCGCAGCTTGTCCTCGGGCGCCGCGCGGCGCATCTGCACGGTGAAATCCGCCTCCGCCTTGTCGAATTGGCCTTGCGCCAGAGTGTGAATGAACGCCTCGGCGGCGGCGGTCAGGCCGCTGCCGGTCGGCGTGCCGGCGAGGCACGGCCCCGGCGCCAGGCCGAGCAGCGCCAGTGCGATCAGGATGACGGTCGGTCTGGTGGCATCAGTTCTCATCGTTAGACCTCTTCGCATGGGATGTCAGGTCGATGGCCGGGGCCGACGCCCCGCGCCGCATACGGGTGGCACGCCGGCGTTCCATCGCACGAGGCGATGCCCGAACCCGGCAGGGGTGATGCCGGACCCGCACCCCGCACCCGCCGGCCGGCATGCTTCAGCGGCCTCCCAGCGCCTGCGCGCGCGCGGCGAGGTCCGCACCTTCGAAACGCAGCCTGAGGTCGTGGTAGATCGCAAGCCATACCGCGGTGAGCAGCGGCATCGTGACCACCCTGGCGATCGTGGCGATGCCGGCGCCGAGGCGTACCCGATACAGGATATCCGCGGCCCCGAGACCGTGCGCGCCGAATACGCCGACGATCAGTCCTGCCGTCCCGCCGATGGCGAGGCTCAGGATCCAGATGATGATGCTCGCCACGAAGGTCACCGCCGTCACGTGCCACCAGTGACCCTTGACCAGGCGCCAGCTGCGCCCGAGCGCGGCCGCGCCACCGCAACCTTCCGCGAAGATCGCGGGCAGCCAGAACTCCAGCCGCACGGACAGGTAGGCCGCTGCGATCACGAGCGCCAGCACACCGAAGATGACCGCGGAGATCACCGACAGTGAGGGGATCTCGGCGTGGGCGTGTGCGCCGAGGCGGCCGTAGAGCCAGGCCACGCCCGCGCCGGCGAGCAGCACCACCGCTGCGAGAATCAGGGCGAACAGGATCCCGCCGAGCAGCATCTGCGGCAGGCGGCGCCCGGCGCTTGCCAGCGAGCCGGCGAGGGACAGGGGCTCATCGCCGCGCATCACGGCCGATTGTTGCGCGAGCAACGCTCCGTATACCACCAGGATGATCAGCCAGAACAGGAGGTCGGCGGCGATCACCGCGGGCGTGTGCAGGCCCGAGACCGTCTGCTCGAGATACTGCAGCACGGACAGGCCAGGCCGGGGCGGTCTCGGCGCCACGAGCAGCTGGGTGGTCATCGCCGCGACCGCCGCAAGCAGCGCCAGCGGCCAGCAACGACCGAAGGAACCGCGAAACAGCCGCAGCCAGTCGTCGAGGATGCCTCCGACCGACAGCGGCGCCGAAGGTGCCACGTATGACATGAGGGCTCCTGGAGTGGTGAGGGCGCGGCCGGCGGCCCGCACGCCTTGTCCCGGGCTGGCAGAATAGCTAAGCTGAAATTCCGGCGGCAACTTCTTTCAGTGTACCGGATGGCCGAAGAAACGCTCTTCGTCACAGGCCTGGGCGCAGCGGGATGACGCTCCGGGTCGCCGGCCCGGGCACGCGCAGCTACGCCTTCGTGACCGATTGGCTGCTGCGCACGCTGCTCGCGCTCGGATGGCTGCTGGCCGGCGCGCTGCTGGCGTTGCAGCCGGCCATGACGGCTCATCCGCGGACCGGCCATCACTGGATGATCGGTGGCGCGGTCCTCGCACTGCTCAGCTACTTTCTGTATCACCCGGTGCTCGAGCTGGCGATGCGCGGCCGCACGCCGGGCCTGCGCAAGGCCGGTGCGCGCATCGTCACGCTCGATGGGGCGATACCCGGACCGGGCCCGCTGCTCATCCGCAATCTGTTGCGGCTGATCGATGCTCTGCCGCTGTTTTATGTGGTGGGGCTGACCTGCTGCATGCTGACGCAGCGGCGCGTGCGTCTCGGAGACCTGGCCGCGGGCACCGTGCTGGTGCTCGATGAGGCTGAACCGGCGGGTGGCCTCGGCCGGCAGAGCGCGACGCCGCGGCACACCGCGCTGCCGCTCGATGCGCTGCGGCTGATCGACGACCTGCTCGGCCGCTGGCGCTCGCTCGAGGAGGCCCGGCGGGTCCGATTGGCGCACGATCTGCTCTGCCGGCTCGATCCCGGATTCGATCCGCGGCAGGGCGAGGCGTTGAGCGGCCCCGCCCTGCGCGGCCGCCTGCAGGCCTTGCGGTACGACCAGTCGAGACCCTGACGCTGCCGCCTCGATCCAAACGCGCACGCCACCGTCGTGGCTCCGCCGGCTGCGGCGCACCGGCCGGACGCCGGCTTGCCGTCCCGCGGTCAACAGGCTAAAAAGGGGCCGCACACCGGGCCGGCTGACGGCACGAGGGGGGAACATGAAGAAGATCTGTCTCGGACTGCTCGCCGGCCTGATCCTGTCGGCAACCGCCTCGGCCGGCGCCTACACCGACCTTGCACAGGTGCGCGCGGCGTTCCGCAAGGCAACCTCCTGGCACATCGAAGAACACCTTGGGGCCGGCAGAACCGTGACGGTCGATTACTCCGCGCCCGACCGCTGGCGCTTCGTCCCCGCCCCCAACATCCAGGAAGTCATCATCGGCAATGCGGTCTACATGGTGACCAACGGCCACGTCCTGCAGCTGCCGCCGGCCTATGGCACCCGGATCGCGCAGCAGATGGCGCGCAAGAGCCAGAGTGATCCGTTCACCGGAGAT
>JAKAFQ010000395.1 GCA_021817875.1 Pseudomonadota bacterium | reverse complement strand
GCCTCGAGGTCATCCGCATGGCGCGCAACCTCGCGCAGCGCGACAGGCGCGCGAGCGAGGCGTCTCGGGCCGCGGAGTTCGAGTCGCCCGAGCTGTTGACGCTCGGGCTGCTCTACGAGCGCTCGGAGCGTTTCGCGGGGGGCGCGTACAGCGCCTTTCTGAAGAAGGTGGACCGTTTCAGCGAGCGACCGCTCGCCTCGAGCCTGCGTCAGCGCGAGGACTACGCGGCCCGCCTGTTGGAAATCGACACCCAGGTCAAACGCCTGATCGAGGCGCTGCAGGCACGCGGGTTCCGCTCACCCTACCTGAGAAACTACCTGGTCGCGCGCCTCAACCCGGTGCGCTTCCACGACAGCCGCCCGGACGGGCCACGCAGGCGCGCCGGACAACGGCGCCCCGCGGCCGGCCAGGTCCGGGGTGAGGCGCCGGATACCCCGCCGATGCCGATGGCCCAAGCCCTGACACGCATGCTCGCGGCCGCCCGCTCGTTCAAACTCGACTCGGTATCGCACGCCGACGTGGCGTGGGTCGCGGTGGGCGCCGGCGCCGCGGAGTGACCCTGGAAGCCACCCCGGGCCGGCCTCGCGCGGCGCTCACTGCAGATGCGCCGCCTTCACCAGCCACGCGGCCGCCTGCGCCGGTGTGCGCTTGTGCGCCGGACGGTCCACCATGAAGTTGGCGCGGCGCATCAGGTTGATGGGAATCGCGCCGATCAACGGCTCGAGGGCGCGTCTGAGCAGCGGGTCGGCGGCGCGCTTCGGAGACAGCAGCACCACCGCGTCGTAGGGCGGGATCGCGTGCAAGGGGTCCCGCAGCACCACCAGGTGATCCGCGGCGATACGACCGTCGCTCGAGAACGCGGAAATGACATCGACCGCATGGCTCATCAACGCGCGGTACATGAACGTAGGCTCATACTGACGCAGCGCACGAAAATGCAATCCGTAGCGCTTCTGCAGCAGCCGCCACTCCGGACGCGCGAAAAACTCCATGTCACCGCCCATCGTCAGTCCGGGCGCGAGCCGCGCCAGGTCCGCGATGCTCTGGATGCCGAGCCTCGCGGCTTCCCGGCGCCGCATCGCAAGCGCATAGGCGTTCTCGAAACCGAGCGGCCCGAGCAGCACGACCCCATAGCGGCGGCGCAGCTGCACGCGCAGATCCCGCAGCATCTGCCGGCGCGAAGGCCTGTCGGTACGATGCAGGATGGTGGTCCAGAGCGTGCCCGTGTAATCGACGTAGACATCGATCTCGTTGGCCGCAAGCGCCCGGAAGGCGAACACCGAGCCGAGATCGGTGCGCTCTCGGGCGGCATGACCGTCGGCGCGGATCCGCCCGGCGATCAGTGCGGCGAGGATGTACTGTTCGGAAAAATCCTTGGCGCCGACGACATAACCGCCGTGGCCGCCGGAGCGCAGCGGCATGGCGCCGGCCGCCGCGACGCCGAGCAGCAGCAGGCTGACCCCGATCCAGGCGAGCCTCGGCCGCCGGCGGCGCAGACCGAGCTCGATCAGGGCGAGCAGCTGGTCGGTGAGCAGCGCCAGCGCCACGGCCGCCCCGCAGCCGAACAGCACCCAGACCCAGTCCTCCACCTGCAGGCCGGTGAAGATGTAGTTGCCGAGACTGGTCTGCCCGACGGGCGTCGCCAGCGTCGCCGTGCCGATCACCCACACCGCCGAGGTGCGCAGGCCCGCCATGAGCATCGGCGCGGCGAGCGGCAGCTCCACCCGCAGCAGCCGCTGGCGATCGGTCATGCCGACGCCGCTGGCGGCCTGGAGGATTGCCGGATCGAGATTGAGGATGGCGGTGATGCCGTTGCGCAGGATGGGCAGGATGGAATAAAGCGTCAGCGCGAGCAGCGAGGGCACGAAGCCGAGCGCCGAGATGCGCACTCCGAACGCCTGCCTGCACAGCGACGACAGGCCGAGCAGCAGCGGGTAGAACAGCGCGAGCAGCGCGATGCTCGGCACCGTCTGGATGAGGCTCGCCACCGCCAGCACCGGCCAGCGTACGCGCGCGCTGCGCCGCGCGGCGAACAGCAGCGGCAGGCTGATGGCGAGCCCCAGGGCGAGCGACGCGGCGCTGAGCAGCACGTGCTGACTGAGATAGTCCGGCAGTACGTTCAGCGCCGAGCTCAGGCGCTCATTCACGCGCCCGGTCCTCGAGCAGCGTCCTCACCCGCTCCGCCTGGCGGCGCGGCATGTCCATCAACGTGCGCACATCGGGGTCGGGATGCCCGGCGAGCAGCTCGCGCGGCTCGCCGTCCGCGACGATCGCTCCGGCCCGCATCACCACGATGCGGTCTGCGAGCAGTACCGCCTCCAGGATGTCGTGGGTGACCATCAGGGTCGTGAGCAGCATGCTCTCATGCAGGCGCCGGTATTCCGTGCCCAACGCATCGCGCGTGACCGGATCGAGCGCCCCGAACGGCTCGTCCATCAGCATGATGTGCGGGCGTGCCGCCAGGGCCCTGGCGATGCCGATCCGCTGGCGCTGGCCGCCGGAGAGCTCGTCGGGCCGGCGCTTCAGGTAGGCGCGCGGCAGCGCCACCAGGTCGATCAGCTCCTCGACCCGGGCCCGGATCTGCGGCTCCGGCCAGCCGACCAGCCTCGGGGTGATGCCGATGTTCTCGGCGATGCTCATGTGCGGGAACAGTCCGATTCCCTGGAACACGTAACCGATGCGCCTGCGCAGCGCATGCGGCACGACCGCGCGCACCGGCTCGGCGTCGATCAGGACAGCGCCCTCATCCGGCTCGAGCAGCCGGTTGATGGTCTTCAGCAGCGTGGTTTTTCCCGAGCCCGAATCGCCGACGATGGCCACGAAAGACCGCGCCGGCACCCGCAGGCTGACACGGCGCACGGCGAAGCTCGCGCCCCCATCGAACGTCTTCGAGACGTTCTCCAGGGCTATCATGCGTCACACGGCGCCGCCGGTCAGGACGGCGCGCGCACCACCTGAGCGCGCTCGCCGCGCCCGACACGCACATAGCGTGTGCCAACCGTCCGATCCCGGCCGCTGACCACCGTCACGATCCGCCCGAGCGGCACGGCCAGCACGTCCTCCTTCGGCCTGGAAACGAACAGCTCCGCCTGGAAGCGGCCCTCGGACTCCAGGCCAGCGGTGTCGATGCCGAGCGTCTCGAGCGTGGCGAGACAACTGTTGAATTCCTCCAGGTCGCTGAACCGCCGTTGCACGAATGTCGCCCCGGCGAGCCGCTCGGTGACCAGCCCGTGCCGGGCGAGCTCCGCCGAGATGTTTTCGTAGGGAAACATGCGCAACACGAACGATATCACCCAGGGCGGACGCCGCATCGCGCCGAGGACGCCGCGGAAGGTCCGCTCCGTCACGTAGCCGACACAACCGGTGGACAGGATGACATCGGCGCGCTGCAGGCGCTGCGCATCGCGCGGCGTCGGCGCACCGGATTCCAGGTTCGCGACCACCCCCTCCTCGAGCAGCCCGACCGCGACGGCGTAGCGCACCGCCGGGGCCGAGACATCGAGTCCGATGAAGCGCGCCACGCCGGTCTCCGGCCAGCTGCCGTAGTAGCTGCGATCGAGGCGCGCCAGGTCATCGGAGCTGAGCGCCGCCATGTCGGCGTTGGCGTAACGCCGGCGCAGCCTGCGGAAACTGAGCGGATAACGGTGCACGGCCGCGTTGATGCCGTACGAGCAGCCCACGTCGAGCACGGTGGGCGCGCTGTCATAGCGCACTTTGCGGGCCTGCAGCAGCTGCCGGATGACCGGCGCGGCCACATCCGGGATGACGTAATCGAGCGAGCCGAGGACGGAGAAGTAGCCGCGCGGATCATCCCGGCCGTAGATGTCGTCGAAGTTCGCCTTCGACGCGTTGAGGCTGGCGAATGGCTGCATGATGGCCTCCTTCGCGATCAGTGGGCGCCAGCGCGCTGATCGCTCGCGGAACAGGGGTGCAGCCGGTCCGGTTGGCCGCAAGTGCGTCGGCAAGAATAGTTTTTCCGACGCCGCAATGCAACCCTCGTCGCGTCACGCACGGAGCCAACAGACCGAGGACCGGCGGCGGCGCGCGCGCCGGCAGCGTCCAGGGGCGCGGCCGCGTATGACAACACAACGCGCACCACGACGGCATTGGACGCGGCGGCCGGGCCGGGAGCCGCGGCATCCGGCCGGCTTCGGCCGATCGCACCGGGCGAGTCGCTGCGCTATCCTCTCGTTGTGACACACGCAATTCCGCACCTGCGCTCTGTGCTGCCCGCTTTGCACAACACGCCGCTCGCATGGCTGCAGGGAGTCGGCGCCTGCGTGCTGCTGTTCGCGGCCGCGGCGCTAGCGCGGCGCCTCGCGCGCCGTTATGACCGGCGCCTGCAGGCGGTCGGGCGCGCCGACCTGGTCGCCCTGGTGTTCGAGGTGGCGGGGCGCACCACGACGTTCTTTCTGCTCGCGATCGCGATGTTCGCCGGCCTGCAGTTCCTGCGGCCGCCGGCGCACGCGCACGAGGCGATCGACGATGCCATCACCGTGGTGATCTTCTGGCAGGTGGGGGTGTGGGCGAGCGCCGCGGTCGGCACCTGGCTGCAGAGCAACCGGCGCGCGCGCCGCGGCGGCGATCGTGCTGCGGAAAGCTCCCTCGGCGTGATCGTGTTCATCGCCAGGGCGATCGTGTGGATGATGGTCGTGCTGCTGGCGCTCGAGAACCTC
>JAKAFQ010000394.1 GCA_021817875.1 Pseudomonadota bacterium | reverse complement strand
TCAGCCGCCGCAAGTCATCCAGCGTGAGCTTCCTGGGGCGGGACTGATCGTTTGCCGGCATTGTGGATCTGTTGTACGGATCGTGCGACGGCGCTTGGTCCGCCAAGTGCTCGCAGTCGCAAGTCATATCCGAGCCGCTCGTCTTCAGACGCTCGGTATCAATGTCATGGTCGAATTGGCCGGTCTCGCCTCGCCATTCCCAGGTGGCATTTCCGCGATCATCGAATGCGACCCGCCCGGAGGGTTTACGCGGCTTGCGGATGCTCATGTCTCAGCTTTTCTCATTGAGAGGATACTACGGTGAGTGATTTGAACCATGGCAAGTTGACCATGTGACGAGCCGCGCCGATCATCCGCGCGATCACTGGGGGTCGGAAGGCACTGCCCTGATGGCATGGTAGCGACAATCGGCCATGCCGATCACGGCCATCTCCCGCGTTCCGCGGCACTCGCGGCCCGATAGCGCATGATCTTGAGGACGGGCGTGCCATGGAGCGCTTCGATGGGCAGGTAGACGAGACCCGTTGCCGGATCGACCGCGACCGAGTGGGCGTCGTCGCCGACGTACCCCTGGCCGAGCTTGATCAATCCATGCTGGGTGATACGAAAGACCGATACGATCCCGCTCTCGCTCGCGACGTACAGGCGCCTTCTCTTGGAGTCGATGGCAAGGACATCGGGATCGCGCCCCACGCGATGGACTTGCCTGACCTGCATGCTCTGAAGGTCCATGACGAGCAGGCGCGCATTGCCATCGCAGGCGATGAACGCCATCCCCTGCGGCACGTCGAGCAGCAGTCCATGGTTGTGCTCACAAGTTGCAGGCAGGCGGTAGCGGGCGACGATGCGATCCGTTGCAGGATCGATGGCCGCAACGGCATCGAGGGTTTGAAGGTTGACCAGTACGTGCCCGGAAACCGGGTCATAGACCGTCATGCCCGCTCCACTGTGCAGCGGGATCGTGGCGATGCGGCGATTGGTGGCAGTATCGATGACCGTTTCGGTTCGGCCCGTCTCGTCCGACAGGAAGAGCCGTCCCACGGATGGCACGAAGGCGCTGCCATCCGGAAAGCGGCCCGCCGGAATCCGGGCCATAATTTTTAGCGTGTGACTGTTCAGGACCGCGATCGAGCCGCCGAAGAACGCCTGACTCCACCAGTGGCCGGTTACGCTGACGAACACGCGATGCAGCTCGGGCACCGCCGTGACTCCCGTGGCCTCGGGAAAGCCCGGCAGATCCGCTACCACGGTCCGGGTGGCGATATCGACTACCACGACCCGGCCCTCGTTCCCGGGCGTCTCCGGAGAGCAAACCCGCGAGCGCTTCGGTGGGCCCCTGCCCGAGAACGGCTTCAAGGAGGCAGCACTGGACATGCTCGAGGATGTCGTCGCCACGAGCCGTCCTCCCTCGCCGCGCTTTTACGGCTACATTCTCGGGTCCGGAGAGCCCGTGGCGGCGTTGGGGGATTTGCTCGCCAGCGTTCTCAACCAGAACGTGACGGCCTGGCGCTCCTCGCCAGCAGGCGCGGCCATCGAGAAGCAGGTGATCGAGTGGCTCGCGACCGCGATCGGTTGCAGCGGCTTCGGCGGGAGCCTCTGCGGCGGCGCTTCGGCAGCCAATCTGATGGGACTCGCCATGGCCCGCGAGGCCAAGCTGCCGCAATCCGAGGGCGGCGCTCGCGCCGCAACCGTTTATGCATCGAGCGAAGTGCACATGTCCATCCCGAAGGCGGTGGCGTTGCTCGGTTTGGGCCGCGAGAGCCTCCGTCTGGTACCGACCGATGCGGCCTACCGGATGGACGTCCGGGCGCTGCAGGCGGCGATCGAAGAAGACCTTGCCGCAGGCCGTAAGCCCATTGCGGTGGTCGCTACCACCGGCACGGTCAATACGGGAGCCATCGATCCGCTGCAGGCCATTTCGGCCCTGAGTCGCCAATACGATCTCTGGCTGCATGTTGACGGGGCCTATGGAGCGCTGGCGGCGATCGCGAGTCCGGACCGCCTGTGCGGCCGGGCGCTCGCCGACTCGCTGTCGCTCGATCCGCACAAATGGCTCTATCAGCCCGTCGACTGCGGCGCCCTGCTCTACAAGAGTCCAGTGCCTGCGCGAGCGGCGTTCTCGCAGACCGGTGCCTACGCTCGAACATTCGGGTCCGATCCTCTCGAGGCGTTCGCCTTTTTCGAGGAATCCATGGAGCTGTCACGACGCTTCCGCGCGCGGAAGCTCTGGCTATCCCTGCGCTACCACGGCGCCGGAGCGTTCCGGACGGCCATACGCTCCGATTTGCACCATGCCTGCGATCTGGCCGGCATCATCCACAATACCCAAGAGCTGGAGCTGATGGCACCTGCCGAGCTCAGCACCGTCTGCTTCCGATACCGGTGTGGCACTGACGACAGTGACTTGGATCAGATCAATGCGGCGATCCTGAAGCGGCTCATCGAGCGCGGACGGATCTACCTGTCGAACGCCTCCATTGCCGGCCGGTTTGCCCTGTGCGCCTGCTTCGTCAATCACCGCACTACCGACTCGGACATTGCCGAGATCGTCCCCCAGGTTCTCGCTGCAAGCCGAGATGTCCTGGGCACCTGAGTGGCGGTCTCGCTGCGCCCATCATGCCAGCACCCACTCGCGCGCATGGTAGACCAGTCCGGCTGTGGCGAGAGGGCACCGATTATTGAGAAATGCGTAAGTGAGTGACACTTTTTCCGCTTCTTGCTGTCCAAGTACCCGGAATGGTTACATTCGGGGTACTGATGAAGCACGTAGAGAAACGCAAGGAGCTGGAGCGACGCCGACGACGCGGGGCGAGGCTGCTGGCTGCGGGGCACCCGCAAGCGGAGGTCGCACGGCAGGTGGGCGTCTCACGCCAGACAGTGATGCGCTGGGAGAGGCTGCGACAGCAAGGCGGATTGGAGGCGCTGCGTCGAGCCGAGCACTTCGGGCGCCCGGAGCGGCTGTCCGAATCGCAGCGCGAAGAGCTGGTACGGTTGCTGAAGGCAGGGTCGCTGGCGGCCGGATTTGCGACGGAGCTGTGGACGCTGCCGCGAATTGCGCGATTAATCGAGGAGAGATTCTCGGTCTCGATGGTGCCCTCTTCAGTATGGCGGCTGCTCGGGCGGCTCGGCTGGAGCGTGCAGCGGCCGAGCGGCCAGGCGCGCGAGCGCGACGAACCGGCGATCCGCGCTTGGAAAGCCAAGAGGTGGCCCGCGCTAAAAAAATCGGGCTCTGTTGAAAAACGAGTGGGTTACGCCGCGACGTAAGGGTTGATGCGGGAGAAGTCGAGCTTGCCTGCGATCATGAAGATGACCATGCGGATGGTACGGAACCGGCCGTATCCGCGGGCCTTGCGCTTGGCCGCCTGGAAGAGTCCATTGATGGCCTCCAGGAACCCGTTGGTCTGGCGCGAAGTGACCCAGGCGAGGATGCCGTCGAGATGAGCGCGGATCATTGCGGCGACTTCTTTCATCGGCTCGACCTTCGAGCGCAGCACGTTGCTGCACCAGCGGTTGAGCAGGAGGCGTGCAACGTGTGGCTGCTTGCGGGTGAGGATCTCGCGCAGGTCCTCGCGGTACTGCCAGGCGCGTGCGGTGCGCGTGGTGGTCATCTTGGCGAGCAACCGATCGAGCTCAGAGCGCTGTGCGACGGTGAGCGCGGCGCGATCCTTCAGCAGCACCCAGCGCTTGCCCTTGAGGCCCGGGTCGAGCTTCTGCTCGATGCGGCGCATCTGGTCGATGGCTTCCGAGGCATGGGCGATGACGTGGAATTTGTCGAAGGTGATCTGGGCATTGGGCAGATGCTCGCCGACCCCGCTGATGAAGGCCGGGGACATGTCGATACTGACCGCCTCGATCTCGGATGGCCTGCCGTGATGGGCGCGCAGGTTCGCCTCGAACGCCTCGACGGTGGCAGCGTCCTTCCCTTCGGCCACGAAAATCACTCGCCGACGCTCAGGATCCGCATCGGCATCGGCGAAGAGTGTCACGTACTCGTGACCCTTAGCCCGGGAGGTCTCATCGAGCGCCACCCGCCGCACCTCGCTGAGGTCGGCCGTACTGACCGCCTCGTTCACGTACCGCTCGCACAGCGCCATGACCCGGTGGACCGACAGTCCACTGATGCGCGAGGCGCCCGTGAAGGTCGTCTCCCGTGCCAGCAGCAACACGAACGCCTCGAACAGCAGCGTGAAGCCGGAGAGCTTGCCACTCCAGGGCGGGGTGATCTGCATGACCTTGCCGTCGGGCAGCTTCACCCGCGGAAGGCGCACCTCGAGCTCGCACTCGTGCTGGAAGAAGTTCAGATGCCGGTACGTCTTGGTGACGGTGTCGTGCACCGGATGCATCCCTGCCTGCCCCGGCACGGCAAAGCGGCTGCCAACCTCGAAATCGACCCGGATATTGAGCTTCCTCTGGCTCGCATCGAAGTTCATCCCGGCGATGAACCAGGGGCTGCTGATGCCCAGGGCCGTCTCGAAGATCTTCTCAGTAACCATTGCGACCTATCCGTTTGCTGTGAACCGAAATCCTACCGCAGCACAGGACGCATCGTGCCACCTCGACGGGGTCGCTCTCATGGATCCACAGGCGCTCGCTACGACGCCGTGGACTACCGGGAAAACCGTGCCGCCTCAGGCCGCATTACCCACTCGAAACTCGATAGAGCCTGAAATGGTCGAT
>JAKAFQ010000393.1 GCA_021817875.1 Pseudomonadota bacterium | reverse complement strand
GCGCCTGTCCATCCAGGGACGCACCATCCGCCTGGCGGAGGCCCAGCCGGCGAGCGCTTCTCCGGCTGCCTGAGCCGCCCGCCCCCGGGCCGCCGCCAGGCGTCCTCGGCGGCCGGCCGGCGTGTATCATCCGGCCGCATGATGCGGCATCTGATCGAGCGGCTGCGCTCGCAGCTGGCGGAGCTGAAGGAACAGGGCCTGTACAAGTCCGAGCGGGTGCTCGCCGGGCCCCAGGGCAGCGTGGTGCGCACCGCCGGGCGCGAGGTGCTCAACCTCTGCGCCAACAACTACCTCGGCCTCGCCAATCACCCCGCGGTGGTGCAGGCGGCGCACGAGGCCCTCGATCGCTTCGGGTTCGGCATGGCCTCGGTGCGCTTCATCTGCGGCACCCAGACGGTGCACGAGGCGCTCGAGCAGCGCCTGAGCGGGTTTCTCGGCACCGAGGCCGCCCTGCTCTACTCCTCCTGCTTCGATGCCAACGGCGGTCTGTTCGAGACCCTGCTCGATGAGCGCGACGCGGTGATCTCCGATGCGCTCAACCACGCCAGCATCATCGACGGCATCCGCCTGTGCAAGGCGCAGCGCTACCGCTACGCCCACGACGACCTGGGCGAGCTCGAGGCGTGCCTGCAGCGCGCCGCCGCGGCGCGCACCCGCCTCATCGCCACCGACGGGGTGTTCTCCATGGACGGCACGATCGCCAGCCTGCAGGGCATCTGCGCGCTCGCCGAACGCTACGACGCGCTGGTGATGGTCGATGACTCGCATGCCACCGGGTTCATGGGCGAGAACGGCCGCGGCACGCCCGAGCACTGCGCCGTGGCGTCGCGCGTCGACATTCTCACCGGGACGCTCGGCAAGGCGCTCGGCGGAGCGAGCGGCGGGTACATCGCCTCGCGGCGCGAACTCATCGAGTGGCTCCGGCAGCGCTCGCGTCCCTACCTGTTTTCCAACAGCCTGCCGCCGATGGTCGCCGCCGCGGGACTGTGCGTGCTCGAGCTGCTCGAGCAGACCCCGCAGCTGCGCGCCCGGCTGCACGAGAACGCGCGCTATTTCCGCGCCGGGCTCGAGCGGCTCGGCTTCACGCTCAAGCCCGGCGGGCACCCCATCATCCCGGTGATGCTCGGCGAGGCGGCGCTCGCCGCGCGCATGGCCGAGCGGCTGCTCGATCACGGCGTGTACGTGGTCGGCTTTTCCTACCCGGTGGTGCCGCAGGGGCAGGCGCGCATCCGCACCCAGATGTCCGCCGCGCTCAGCCGAGAGCAGCTCGATACCGCCCTCGCGGCCTTCGCCGCCGTGGGGCGGGAGCTGGGAGTGCTCAGCGCATGAAGGCGCTCGTCAAGAAGGAAGCCGCCCCCGGCATCTGGCTCGAGGACATCCCCGAGCCCTCGATCGGCCCCAACGACGTGCTCATCCAGATCGTCAAGACCGCGATCTGCGGCACGGACATGCACATCTATCACTGGGACGCCTGGGCGCGCAAGACGATCCCGGTGCCCATGGCCGTGGGCCACGAGTACTGCGGACGGGTGGTGCAGATCGGCTCCGAAGTGCGCGGGCTGAAGCCCGGCGATCGCGTCTCGGGCGAAGGGCACATCACCTGCGGGCACTGCCGCAACTGCCGCGCCGGCCGCCGCCACCTGTGCCGCAACGCCGTCGGGGTCGGCGTGAACCGCCCCGGGGCCTTCGCCGAGTATCTGGCGATTCCGGCCGACAACGCCTTCAAGCTCCCGGACTCGATCAGCGACGACATCGCCGCGATCCTCGATCCGTTCGGCAACGCCACGCACACCGCGCTCGCCTTCAGCCTGGTCGGGGAGGATGTGCTGATCACCGGCGCCGGACCGATCGGCATCATGGCCGTCGCCATCGCCCGCTTCGTCGGCGCGCGTCACGTGGTGATCACCGACGTCAATGACTACCGGCTGGAGCTGGCGGGGAAAATGGGGGCCACGCGCGCCGTCAACGTGCAACGCGAGACCCTCGATCAGACCATGCAGGCGCTCGGCATGCAGGAGGGCTTCGACGTCGGGCTCGAGATGTCGGGCCAGCCGGCCGCGCTGCGCGACCTGCTGCGCACCCTGCATCACGGCGGCTCGGTGGCCCTGCTCGGCATCCCGCCGCAGGAAACGGCCATCGACTGGGACCAGGTGATCTTCAAGGGGCTGACGCTGAAAGGCATCTACGGCCGCGAGATGTTCGAGACCTGGTACAAGATGGCGAGTCTGCTGCAGAGCGGCCTCAGGCTCGATCCGGTCATCACCCACCACCTGCCGCTGCGCGAATACCCGCAGGCGTTTCAGATCATGGACTCCGGCCGCTCGGGCAAGATCATCCTCGACTGGTCGGACGTGTGACCCGCGGCGGATGCGCCGCACGGGCGGCTCAGGGGTTGCGGCAGAAGCAGTAGGCGTAGAGCCGGCCCTGCCCGCCGAAGCGCACCAGGCGCGCCAGCTGCCGCGCATAGGGATCGAGCCGCCCGGCCAGCGCCGAGAGGCCCGGCAGAGCGAGCCGCGGACCGGCGATCGAGACCGCCACGCGCGCCACCCGCGCCTGCGCCCGCTGCACCAGCTGCTGCGCCCAGGAGGTGTGCGGATGAATGAACTGCACCCGGTAGTGGCTCACCCGGGCGAGCGCGGCGGCGGCCTTCACCGCATCCTCCAGCGTGCCCAGGTGATCGACCAGCCCGATGCGCAGCGCATCGGCCCCGCTCCACACGCGTCCCTGGCCGATGGCGTTGATCTGCGCCGCCGAGCGATGGCGCCCCGCGGCGACCCGGGCCACGAACTGCGCGTAGCCGCGCTCGATCTGCGACTGGATGAGCGCGCGCGCCTCGCCGCTCAAGGGCTGATCGAAGCGGAACTGCCCGGCGAGCGGCGTCGTGCCCACCCCGTCGCTCGTGATGCCGACCCGGCTCAGCCCGCGGGTGAAGTTGGGAATGAGCGCGAAGATGCCGATCGAGCCGGTGAGCGTCGCCGGGCTCGCCCAGATCTCGTTCGCCGGCGCCGAGATGTAGTACCCGCCGGAGGCGGCCAGGTCACCCATCGAGACCACCAGCGGCTTTCCCGAGGCGCGCAGCGCCTCGAGCTGCTGGTAGATCTGCTCCGCGGCGGTCACGCTGCCCCCGGGGCTGTCGATGCGCAGCACCACCGCCTTGATGCGCGGGTTGATCTGCGCCTCGCGGATCAGGCGCGACAGCGAGTCCGCCCCGATGGTCCCGGGCGGCTGGTCGCCATCGTCGATGTCCCCGGAGGCGACGATCACGCCGATGCGCGCCCGGCCGTCGTGCCCATGCCCTTCGCCGTCGGCGCGCATCACGGCCGCGTAGTCCTCGGCGGAAATCGAGCGGAACGTACCCGAGGCCGTGGCGCCGACGAGCCCCATCAGCCGTCGGTCGACCTGCACCCGGTCGGCCAGCCCGGTCACCAGGCCCGCCTTCAGGGCGACCTGCGCGGCATCGCCGTCCGCGGCGGCCAGGGCTTTCGACAGCGTAGCGATGTACTGTGTCAGGGCATCGGGCGGCAGCTTGCGGGCCTGGGTGACCTCCCGCTGGTACGTCGACCACAGCGTGTCGAGATACGCCACGCTCTGCTGCCGGTCCGCCTTCGACATGTCGGTGCGCGTGAAGATCTCCACGGCGCTCTTGAACTTGCCGACCCGGAAGACATTGACGCGCACGCCGAGCTTCTTGAGCAAGCCCTCGAAGTACATCGGATAGCGGCCGAATCCGCGCAGCAGCACGTAGCCGGTCGGATCGAGGTAGATCTGGCTCGCCTGGGCCGCGAGGTAGTACTGATCCTGGTTGAACGCCGTACCGTAGACGATGACCGGCTTGCCGCTGGCGCGGAACGCGCGGATGGCGCTCGCGAGCTCCTCGAGCATCGGCAGACCCGCGTTGTCCATCTGACTCGGATCGAGCACCAGCACGCGGATACGCGGGTCGGTGGCGGCCGCGCGGATGGCAGCGACCAGTGTCCACAGCAGCGTCTGCTGCGGCCCCGCGCCCTGGGCGTTCTCGATCGCCCGCTCCACGGCATCACCGCTCAGCTGCTCGACCAGCCGTCCCTGGGGGGCCACCACCAGCGCCGCCCGCTGCGGCACGCCCTGTGGCAGCGACTCGCGCAGCACGCCGATCAGGAAGCCGAAGATCGCCAGCAGCAGCACCAGGTGCAGGAAGCGGCGCAGGCCATCGAGCCCGAGCCACAACCCGTGGAGGATTTTGCGCAGTCTGCTCATGCGCTGCACGCAGGCCGGGCGCCGGGCGCCCGGCCGCGCGTCAGATCTTTTCCTCGATCCGCGCCGCCTTGCCCGAACGCTCGCGCAGGTAGTAGAGCTTGGCGCGGCGCACGTTGCCGCGGCGCTTCACCGTGATGTCGCTGATGGCCGGGCTGTAGGTCTGGAACACGCGCTCCACCCCCTCGCCGTGGGATACCTTGCGCACGGTGAACGAGGAGTTCAGGCCGCGGTTGCTGCGCGCGATCACCACGCCCTCGTAGGCCTGGACGCGCTCGCGGTCGCCTTCGACGACCTTCACCTGCACGACCACGGTGTCCCCGGGCTTGAAGTCCGGCACCTCGCGGGTCATGCGCTCTTTCTCGAGTTGTTGCACGATGTTGCTCATGTCTCTGATCCTCGATCGGTATTCCGCGCCGCCCCGGCGGCGGGCAACCGATTCAGTAAA
>JAKAFQ010000392.1 GCA_021817875.1 Pseudomonadota bacterium | reverse complement strand
GCGGGGCGGGCGGTCCGGTCACGCCGCGCGGCGGCGCGGCCGGGCGGTGCGCCCTGTCATGTTGGGTGAGCCGCGCATCGCGACGGCCGCTGTCGCGGCCGGATCCGCCGGCGGGTTTCGTCGGCGGTGCGGCGCTGTGGCGGCGCGGCCGGCCGCGGCCCGGCGGCGCATCGCTGGTGCTCTCGGCCCTGATCTGCAACACTCCCGAGCTGCTGATGCAGAAGGGTGCACACGATGCCGAGGCGCAAGACTCATCTGGCAGGGACGGTGATGGCCGTTCTGGCGGCACTGCCCGCGGCGCAGGCCGCCGGCGTTTCCTCGCGGTCGGTCATTCCCGGTCAGGCGCTCGACTCGAGCGCCCCGCCGACCACCGTGGCGGCGCTCGCGAACGCCCGGCCGGTGATCGCGCGCCACGCGATGGTGGTCACCGCGCAGCATCTGGCGAGCGAGGTGGGCCTGCGGATCCTGAAGGAGGGCGGCAACGCGGTCGATGCCGCGGTCGCGGTCGGTTATGCGCTCGCGGTGGTCCACCCGTGCTGCGGCAACATCGGCGGCGGCGGCTTCATGATGATTCATCTGGCGAGCGGCCGCACGGTGTTTCTCGACTTTCGGGAGAAGGCGCCGCTGAAAGCGACCCCGACGCTGTATCAGAACGCCGCGGGGCAGGTCGTGCCCGGTTTGAGCACCCAGACCTACCTCGCCGTCGGAGTGCCGGGCACGGTGCTGGGGCTGGACACCGCGCTGCGCCGCTACGGCACCCTCAGCCGGCAGAAGGTGATGGCCCCGGCGATACGCCTGGCGCGCGAGGGCTTTGTGCTCGAGCAGGGTGATGTCAACATTCTCGATACGCGCGTCCGGGACTTCGCCCGGCACGCCAACGTCGCGGCGATTTTCCTGCACCACGGCAAGCCCTACGTCGCCGGCGAGCGGTTGCGCCAGCCGCAGCTGGCACGGACCCTGGAATTGATCGCGCGCGAGGGAAGCCGCGCGTTCTATCGCGGACCGATCGCGCGGGCGATCGTGGCCGCGAGCCGCGCGCATGGCGGGATTCTCTCGATGAAGGATTTCGCCGATTACACGGTGCAGTGGGCGAAGCCCATCGAGTGTCGCTACCACGGCTATACCGTGCTGTCCGATCCGCCGCCGAGCTCCGGCGGTGTGACGATCTGCGAGATCCTGCAGATCATCCGGCCCTATCCGTTCTCGAAGTGGGGCTACGGCTCGGTGAACAGCCTGCATTACCTGATCGAGGCAGAGCGGCGCGCGTTCGCCGACCGCAACACCTATCTCGGCGATCCGGCCTTCGTGCACAACCCGATCACGCGGCTGCTGTCGGCCCGGCACGCCGCGCGGCTGCGCGCCAGCATCCGGCCGGACGCCGCCACGCCGTCGGTCGGGATCCGGGGCAGTCTCGGCCCCTACGAGGGCACCGATACGACGGACTACTCGATCGTCGACCGGTACGGCAACGCGGTCGGCGTCACGTACACGGCCAATTACCTGTTCGGACTGGGACAGATTGCCGGCGATACGGGCTTCTTCCTCAACAACGAGATGGACGATTTCACCTCCAAGCCGGGCGTGCCGAACTCCTTCGGCCTGGTGCAGGGCAAGGCCAACCAGATCGAGCCGGGCAAGCGGCCGTTGAGCTCCATGGCCCCCACCATCGTGCTGCGCGGCAAACGTCTGTTCATGGTGACCGGTAGTCCGGGCGGCTCGACGATCATTTCCACCACGCTCGAGAGCTTTCTCAACGTCGTCGATTTCGGGATGAACATGCAGCAGTCGGTGAACGCGCCGCGCGTGCACATGCAGTGGTATCCGGACCTGGTGTTCGCCGAGCCCGGTCTGATGAGCCCGCGGGTGCAGCGGCGCCTCGAGGCGATGGGCTATCGGTTCAAGATTCTTCAGTCATGGGGAGCGGACGAGGCCATCCTGGTCAACCCCAGGACCCACCTGCTCGAGGGCGCCAATGATCGCCGCCGTCCTGCGGGGCTCGCCGCCGGGTACTGAGCGCCGCCCGGGTGTCGAGGTCCGCGCGGACCCTGGGGGCCAGGGACGGCTGTCGCGGAACTCGGTCGCGAGCACCGTCCGCAGTTGCTCGAGATCGTAGATCCGCTTGGCGGCTCGGCGCAGCGCCCGGATATCGGTCCGCTCAGCCGAATACAAGGCGCGGTACCTGAGCTGCGCGGCCCGCAGGGCTTCCAGGGTGGTACGCCAGCGCACCGCCAGCGTCTGCTGTGCGGCTGCCGATAAAGCCGCCTGCCAGCGGCTGGGTGTGATCTCAGGGCTCATGGGTGTCCTCTCTCCAAGGGCCCATGATCGCGCCCCTCTGTGACAGTCTCGGGTCATCGGCGGCTCGGGAAGCCTTCCCGGTCTGAGTCAGGCCGTTCCACAGGCGGTACAGGAGCGCTTCCTTCACGATCCTCAACAGCTGCCTGGACAACGGCAGCCTAGGCAAGTATTATCTGCGCTACCTCTTACGGGGGATGGGTCCAGAGAGCAACCTTGGTGAATATCTACGACGTCGATACGTATGAGCCACGCGAGAGCATCGGCTATTTCACGACCCGGCTGAAGATCGAGCTTCTGGCCGCGCTCGAGCGGGGGTTGGCGGCCGAGCCGTATCTGTCCTCCCTGGGGGTCACCGCCGCGCAATTCATGGTGGTGGTGCGGCTGGTCGGCGCCGGCAACCGGAAGTCGGCATCGGACCTGTGCAAGGAGCTGTCGTACGACGCCGGCGCCATGACCCGGATGATCGATCGGCTGGAGAGCAAGGGCCTGGTGCGCCGGGTCCGCTGCATGAAGGATCGGCGCCTGATCTACCTGGAGGTGACCGAGGCCGGTCAGGCGGCTTACCCGAAGATGATGCAGGTGTCGGTGGCGGTTCAGAACCGGTTTCTACGCGGCTTCTCTCGGGACGAGGCGCGGCAATTGAAGGAATTCCTGGTGCGCATGCTGGACAACGCCGGATGAGGCGGGACGGGATCATGTTTTCGGGTCAAAACCTGCCTAGGCATCTTTCGCCACGGCAATCAGACAGGGGGCTCAAGCCGGTCCTGCCGGGGAGTTGCACGTCATGACGAGCAGCACAGCATCGAAATGCGGTTCGCTCTGGAAGACTCCCAGGGCGCGTTGGCTGACGGTGATCGCCGTGGTCTGTCTCATCGCCGGCGCCGGATACGGTGTGTATTGGGCACGGTATGCGCGTTATGTCGCATACACGAACGATGCCTACGTCAACGGCAACGTGGTGCAGATCACGCCGCGTATCTCCGGCACGGTGGTGGCCATCGATGCCAACAACACGCAGTTCGTCGAGGCGGGACAGCCGCTGGTGCGCCTGGACCCGACCGATGCCAGGGTGGCGTTGCAGCGCAGCGAGGCGCAGCTGGCGAGGACGGTCCGCCAGGTGCGCAATCTCTTTGCGACCACCCATGAGCTGCAGGCGAACGTGCAGGTGCGCCGGACGGCTCTCGCCGAGGTGCAGTCCGACTATGCGCGTCGGGCCCATCTGGCGAGCACCGGGGCGATCTCCCGCGAAGCGCTGCAGCATGCGCACGATGCGGTGCGGGCCGCCCGGGCTGCCCTGGTGGCCGCGCAGCAGCAGCTGGCCGCGGACCGCGCCTGGGTCGATGACACGACCGTCGCCGACAACCCGGCGGTGCGCGCGGCGGCCGCGGCCGTGCATGCCGCCTACCTGACTTATGCCCGCACGGTGCTGCCGGCGCCGGTGTCGGGCTTCGTTGCCAAGCGCAACGTGCAGCTCGGCGAGCAGGTGGCCCCGGGCGCGCCGCTGATGTCGATCGTGCCGCTGAACCAGGTCTGGGTCGACGCCAACTTCAAGGAATCGCAGCTCGCTGACGTGCGGGTCGGGCAGCCGGTGAGGCTGGTCTCGGATCTGTATGGCGACGGTGTGGTGTTCCACGGTCACGTGGTGGGGTTCGGGGCCGGGACCGGAGCGGCGTTCGCGCTGCTGCCGGCGCAGAATGCCACGGGCAACTGGATCAAGATCGTGCAGCGCGTGCCGGTGCGTATCGCGCTCGATCCGCGGGACCTCGCCGCGCATCCTCTGGAAATCGGGCTGTCCATGCGGGCGTACGTCGATGTGCGTCATGACCGCGCCCCGAGGCTGCCTGAGGTGGCGAACGCCGGTCCGGATGACTCCACACGCGTGTTCCGCACGGCGGATGCGCAGGCGGAGCAGGCGGTGCGGCAGATCATCGCCGCCAACGACCCGGGCTTCGGCCGCTCGCCGGGGACGCATTCCGAGGACGCGCAGGGGGGTACGGACGCTGCGAGCGGCAGCCGCCCGACGACGCGCGTCGTGTCCGACACGGGCGCGGCCGCCGTGGGGCCTCTGGCGTCGATGTCCCGGAGGCTCGCCAAGGCCCACTGGATGTACTGATCGGAGCGCGCATCGTGGGGCAGGAACCAGCACTCGCGCGCGAGCCGGACGAGACCCCGACTCCGCCGCCGCAGGCAGGTGGCAGCGTGGCGCTGCCGCCGCTCGAGGGCATGGCGGTCGTTCTCGGAACGCTTGCCCTGTCTCTGGCGACGTTCATGAACGTGCTCGACACGTCGATCGCCAACGTGTCGATCCCGGCGATCGCCGGTGACCTCGGCGTCTCGCCCGATCAGGGTACGTGGGTCATCACCTCGTTCGCGGTTGCCAACGCCATCTCCATGCCGCTCACCGGC
>JAKAFQ010000391.1 GCA_021817875.1 Pseudomonadota bacterium | reverse complement strand
CGCGGACGGCGTCGGCGGTTGCGCCACGACCGCCCGCTTCGAGGGCACCGGTACCCGCAGCAAGGCCGTCGTACCCATCCTGGTGGCCGGTGAGTTCATTGGCGTGGTGGGCCTCGACAACACACGGCAGCACCGGGCGATCGATTTCGGCGAACTCTCCGCGCTCGAAACCGCCGCCAGCGTGATCGGTGCGGCGCTGCACCGCCAGCGGCTCCTCGATGACATGCGGCGCGAGCGCGAGCGTGCGGTGGACGAGCGCGCCGCGGAACTCGCCAAGGCGAACGCCGTGATCCGCGGCAACCTCGAACGCCTGGCGAGCGAGCCCGATCTGAACAGCTTCCTCGGCCACCTGCTCCTCGAGGCCACGCGCCAGTTCGGCGCGGTCTCGGGCGCCGTCGTGGTGTCCCGAGGCAGCCTGCAGGAATGGCGGATTGCCGCGCACGTGCGCAATGGGCGTCTCGAGGAGCCTCCCTATCCGATCAGCGTGCCCGCCGGGTCGCCCTTCGGCAACCGCTTCGGCCAGCCGCACGAGCCCATGTACCTCGACGTGGCGCAGCAGTACCAGGAGTTCTGGCCCGGCATGCTGGCCTTCGACCAGCGTGAAGGTCATGTCGGCAAAGTGATCTATCCGCTGGTCTTCGGTTCACGCAACGTGGGATTTCTGATCCTGCGTTTTCGGCGCAAGGCCGAAGAGGTACCGCACAGCGAGCTGCTGGTGGCGCTGGCGCAGCAGGCGACTCTCGCCGTACAGCTGACGCGCCTCGCCTACCAGGCGAAGGAGGCGGCGGTGCTCGTCGAACGCGCCCGTATCGGCCAGGAGATCCATGACGGACTGGCGCAGGCCTTCACGGGCATCCTGATGCAACTCGGCGCCGTGGAGGAGTCCCCTCCCTGCAAGAACAAGGGTTCGAGCCTGGCGGTCACGCTGCAACGGATCCGCGACCTGGCGCGCGACGGACTGGCTGACGCGCGTCGCTCCGTGATGGCGCTCAGGCTCGACCAGACGCGCCGCGCGGGCCTGGAACTTGCGCTGCGCCAGCTTGCCGAGCGATCGACCGTCCCGGGCGGTGTCACCTGCACGTTCGAGGGCGGCGGCATCACCACGGGACTGCGCCCGGAACACGAGCACGAGCTGTTGCGCATCGCCCAGGAGGCGGTCAGCAACGCGGTGCGTCATGCCCGCCCGCGGCATATCCGAATCACGATGGCCGACGAAGACACCCATTGGGTCATGTCGATCGAAGACGACGGCCGGGGCATGGGCCAGAGCCCCGAGCGTTCCGAGCGCCAGGGTTTTGGCTTGAGCAGCATGCGCCAGAGAGCCGGCGAGATCGGCGGCGAATGGCGGATCGAGAGCCGGCCGGGCGCCGGAACGCGCGTGAGCGTGCGGATGCAGAAGCGAACAGCGTAGAGGCGAAGATGGCGGCAGTGTTGCAGAAGAAAATCCGGGTGATCCTCGCGGACGATCACCCGGTGGTGCGCGACGGGCTCGCGGCGATGGTCAATCAACAGGCTGACATGGAAGTGGTCGCGGAAGCGGGCGATGGCGACGAGGCCATCACGCTGTTCGAGCAGCACCAGCCCGACGTGATGGTGCTTGATCTGCGCATGCCGAAGCGGGACGGGCTCGCGGTGGTCCAGCGCGTGCTCGAGATCAATCCCAAGGCGCGTCTGCTCATCATGACCACCTACGACGGCGATGAAGACATCTTCCAGTGCCTCAGCCACGGGGCCAAGGGTTACCTGTTGAAAGACGCGCCGCGTCAGGAAATTCTCTCGGCGATCCGCGCCGTGAGCGAGGACCGTCCCTACACCTCATCGACGGTGGCCGCCAAGGCGCTGCAGCGCATGGCGAAGCCGAGCCTCACCGAACGGGAGCTCGACGTGCTCGAGCTCGTCGCCCAGGGACGCAGCAACAAGGATATCGCGCGGCGGCTGTCGATCACCGAGGGCACCGCCAAGACCCACGTGAAGTCGATCCTCACCAAGCTCGATGCGATCTCGCGCACCGAGGCGGTGGCCGTGGCGCACAAGCGCGGCCTGATCCGGTTGTAACGGGCGAGACCCCGCTGCGCGTCATCACGCCGGCGCGCAGGCGGGCACTGTCATCTGACGGCCGGCCGGTGGGCGGGCGGGATGAAAATCGTGGCATCGCGCGGCGGCGGTGACGCTTCTGTGACACCTCGCCCCGGCGTTCGTGGTTTGCTCGGCGACATGCACCAGATCGGCATCGTGGGCCTGTCCTATCGGCATGCGGCAGTGGACGAGGTCGCCCGGCTGTCCATTCCCAAGGCGGATCTTCCCCTGCGGCTGGCACCGCTGCGCGAGGCGCTCGGCGTGGCGGAACTGCTGTACCTCGGCACATGCAATCGGGTGGAGGTGCTGTACGCTACCCCCGACAGTACGCCCGCCGGGGACCTGCGGCCCCAGGTCCTCGAGCAGCTCACGGGTCACGCCTCGCCCCCGGGGGGCGCGCCGCGGCTGCTGCGGGCCTGGGCGGGCGAGTCGGCGATCGAACACCTGCTGCTGCTCGCCTGTGGCCTGGACTCGGCTCAGGCCGGCGAGCGCGAGATCGCCGCGCAGCTGCGCGAGGCCTGGGAAGCGGCCCGCGGCGCGGGCACGTCGGGTCCGATGCTCGACAGGCTGGTGGGTGAGGCGCTCGGCATGGCCAACCGCGTGCAGCGCCTGCAGACCGGTGTCCGCGCCCCCTCGCTGGCGGACCTCGCCGCCGAGCGGATTCGCAGGCACCTGGGCGGGGCAATCGTACCGGTCGCCCTGATCGGCGTCTCACCCATGACGCGACGCTGCGGCTTGGCGCTGCATGAGGCAGGGATCCCGCTCGTGGTGGTCAACCGCACGCTGGCCGCCGCCGAGGAATTCGCCGCCGCCGTCTCGGGTCGGGCGCTGTCGCTCGATGCGTTCCGCACCCGGCCCTCGCCGGTGGGCGCCCTGGTGCTGGCGGCCGGTGGCGGCGGAACGGTGCTCGATGAGCAGGTGCTGCGTCGCCTCGTGGACGGCTCCGGAGCCTCTCCGGGCACCTCTGTGCTCGCCATCGACTTCGGCGTGCCCCCCAATGTCGATCCCGGGGCAGCGCGGCGGACAAGCCTGGTGCGGATCGGAATGGACGAGCTCGTGCAAGCGGTGCGCGAGCAGCGCATGGGCGAGCTGATGCGCCTGGCGCCGGTCCGCGCCGCGATCGACGATCAGCTGGCTCGCCTGCGCTCCGACATGGCAACCCGCGCCATCGGCCCCCGCCTGGCCGAGTTGCGCACCGTGTTCGAGCAGGTCGCGGCCGAGGAGGCCGTTCGGGCGCTGGGCACGGATCTGCACACCCTCGATGCCGGCCAGCGCGAGGCGGTCCTGCGTTTCGCCGAGCGACTGGCCCACAGCCTGGCGCACCTGCCCATCGCGGGCCTGCGCGCCGCCGCCTCCCACGGCACCCCGGACGTGCTCGATGCGTTTTTCCGCGAGGCCCGGCCGCATCGGCGCGGCCCTGCGCACCACCCGGGGACCCCGGATCCGCCGCACTGAAAGGCACTACCATACCCGCCATGACACATCCTCGTTCCGAAGAGCTGTACGCGCGCGCCAGCCGCCTCATCCCCGGGGGCGTCAACTCACCCGTGAGAGCGTTTCGGGCGGTGGGGGGAGCGCCGCTGTTTTTCACTCGCGGCCAGGGTCAGCACCTCATCGACGCGGACGGCCGGCAGTACCTGGATTTCGTGGGTTCGTGGGGTCCCTTGATCCTGGGACATGCGCACCCGGAGGTCGTCGCTGCCATCGCGGAGAGCAGCCATGCGGGTACGACGTTTGGCGCCCCCTGCCCCGGAGAGGTGGCACTGGCCGAGCGTGTCGTCGCATCCTATCCGGGCGTCGAGCAGGTCCGCTTCGTCTCCTCGGGCACCGAGGCGACGATGAGCGCCATTCGTCTCGCCCGGGCCTTCACCGGACGCGACCTCATCGTCAAATTCTCCGGCTGCTACCACGGCCATGCCGATCACCTGCTGGTGGCCGCCGGCTCGGGCCTGGCCACCTTTGGCCGTCCCTCCTCCGCGGGAGTACCGGCGCCCTTCACCGCCTGTACCCGCGTGCTGCCGCTCGATGACGAGAACACCCTCGAGGCGCTGTTGGCCCGCGAGGGAGAGCGGATCGCCGCGGTCATCATCGAGCCGGTGCCCGCCAATCACGGCCTGCTGCCCCAGCGGCACGAGTTCCTCGCCCGGCTGCGTGCGCTCACGCGCCAGCACGGTGTGCTGCTGATCTTCGACGAAGTGATCTCGGGGTTCCGGCTCGCCCGCGGGGGCGCGGCCGAGCGGCTCGGCCTCACACCGGATCTGGCGACCTTCGGCAAGGTGATCGGCGGCGGTCTGCCCGTGGGCGCTTTCGCAGGCCCGCGACACATCCTGTCGCGCCTGGCGCCCGACGGGGATACCTACCAAGCCGGCACGCTGTCGGGCAACCCCGTGGCCATGGCAAGCGGCATCGCCACCCTGGACGTGCTCATCCGGGAGGACGGCTGGCGGCGGCTCGAGGCACTCGGCGCACAGCTGGAAGCGGCCTTGAAACCGGTGTTGGCGCAGGCACCCTGTCCGGTTCACTTGGTGCGCGTGGGGTCGCTGTTCTGGCTCTCATTGCACGAGGCCGGCGCGCCGCGCACCGCCGAGGCCCTGCCCGAGGCCGCTGCGCAGCGCTTCGGCAGGG
>JAKAFQ010000390.1 GCA_021817875.1 Pseudomonadota bacterium | reverse complement strand
ATCCGTTCGGCGGCGTCGCCTCGCTGTGCCAGCCGATGGAGGCCGACCTGTACGGCTGCTCGGATCCGTGCTGGTGGCCGGCGCAGGTGCCGGACACCCTCAACCATCCGTCGTGGCAGGAGGGCAAACCTTCGGCGCAGCACGACTGGCGCGAGCTCGACCCCATTTACCCCAATACCGACGCCGTGTTTCCCAAGAAGTGAGCCCCAAGACGCGCGCCGGCGGCTGGAGCGGCATTGCAGCGAGAGCCTGCAACCCGGACGCGCCGGTCGCGCGTTGTCGCCCCGGATCACAACAGGTCAACGGCAGGCGCGGGTCGGTGCAGCGCGGCGTCCGGCAGCGTGACCGCTCCGCGATGTGCACGGCGCCACGGGCGCTGCGTTGAGGGGTTTCCGTGTTGTCGCCGATCGGTTGCGAACCGCAGGGAACGGCTCGGGTCACAGGCGAACGACTGGGCGGGGCATACGGGGAGCTCGTGCGGGAGTTCGCATCCGCGGCGACGACACTGGATGCCGAGGCCTGTGCGCCGCAGGCCGCGCAGTGGGTGGCGTCTGCGGATGCCGAACCTGAGCTGCGTGCCGTGGCGGCACGCCGCTGAAAGCGTCTTGGGTTGACCATCTGCGCCCGATGGGCCGTGCACGTTGCGCACGGCGTGTCGCTCAGCCGCCGGGACGCGGCCCGGAGCGCGCGGGTTGGCCGCCCCGTACCACCGGCATCGGCACCGTAAACGGCTGTTTGTACGACAGGCGGATCACCAAGGTGTATTTCAACCACCAGCCGGCAGCGACGGCGATCAGGGCCGCGGCGAGTATCAGCGGCGACAGGCCGGCGATGATGACGCTGCCCATCGCGAAGGCAAGCGCCAGGACATCCAGGATACCGAACACGCGACCGAACTTCGCCAGGTCGCGCAGGACGCGGCTCGGCGCGCCGGTCCGCCGCAGCGCCCGCCGGTAACTGGAGAACGCGATGATCCGCACGAGCAGGACCACCGCCAGAATCACCGCGGGTGAGCGCTGCAATCCCAACGGCACCAGCAGACCGCCGGCGAGGACCCCGAAGCCGGCTCCCTCTGTGAGACCACTGGCCATCATCAGCGGCACGGCCCGCGGCTCGCGCCAGGCGGGGATGCCTCGTCCGCCGTTCAGCATCCGTCCCTGCGTGTAGACGTACAGCACGGCGAGGCCGGCCGCGAGCCAGCGCCACCCACGGGACTCGAGGAGCGCCGCAGCCAATGCGCCGGCGAGCACCAGCGGCGCAACGAACATCTCGCGCGACATCCACGAGGTCGAGGCGTGCCGGAACGCATTCATGGCCCGCCAGGGTCGGCCGATTTCAGACCAGACACCGAGCAGTCCACCGGCGATGAGCGCCGCACCGAGAATCGCGAGCAACCGCCCGCCGAGATCGAAGGTGAAGGCCGCGTAGATCAGTACGCCCGCCCCCGAACCGCCGAGAATGAAATTGAGCGCGACTCGCCAGTCCCAGTAGGCCTGGCGCGCGGAGGTGATCCGTGCCGCCGACGGAGCGCTCACTGCTCATCCTCCGTCGCGTACAGGTAGTACACGCCGGGGTCGGTGCCCAATTCCTCGTGCAGGCGGAAGTGGCGGTTGTCCCGCAGCAGCGCCGAGACGTTGCTGTCCGGATCATCCCGGTCACCGAAGTGCAGCGCGCCCGCGATGCAGGAATTGACGCACGCGGGGGTCACCTCCGGGTCGACGCCCGGCACGCGGCCGGTGCGCTGCGCAAGATCGATGCGATCGCTGCAGAAGGTGCACTTGGTCGAGACCCCTATGCGCTCCGAGTCGAATTTGCGCGCCTCGGCCGGGGTGGGCTCGCTGCCGTATGCGAACTCCTGTTTCGTCACCCGGAAGCGCTGCTGATAGGGGCAGGCCACGGCGCAGTATGCGCAGCCGATGCACAGCGAGTGGTTTATCCCGACGCGTCCATCGGCGTATTGGTACGTTGCCCCCGTCGGGCAGGCTTTCAGACAGGGGGGATCGCTGCAGTGCATGCAGCTGACCGGCAGGAACGTGCGCCGCACGTCAGGATAGGTGCCGCTTTCGATGTCGAGCACGCGGCGCCACTGCACACCGGGCGGGGTGCCATTGGCCAGCTTGCAGGCGGCTGTGCACGTCTGGCAGCCCGTGCAGCGCCGCAAGTCGACAACCATGATGTACCGAGTCATTCGAGCACTGCGCCACCTAGGGAGTTTTGCCCGCGGCCTTCTTTGCGGCGACCCGTGCGCGCAGCTTCTCCACGCCCACGATGGCGCGCGAGTGCTCCCCCGCCGAGATCGCCTCGACGCCGTCGCGCGCCGACACCGCGAAAGTCACCATGCGGCCGTTGACCTCCTTGACCTGCACACTCACCTCGACCGGCATGCCGAGCAACGTCGCGCCGGTATGGCTGATGTTGATCCCGGTGCCGACCGAGTCTTCCCCGGCATCGCAGTGCTCCAGGAGCAGCTCGCGGCAGGTGACTTCGAAATCGCGCACGAGTTCCGGTGTGGCGTAGACGCGCAGCTCCTCGCCGAGGAAGTCGATCGTGCGCGGACGATCCACGGTCAGGCTGCGTACCTTCGAGATTCCCGGGACGAGTGAGTTTTTCATGTGGCTTGCTTCCGCTCCGGCTGCGACCGGCCCCGGCGGGGCGGCACAGCCGGATTTCGTATTCGCGTACTAAAATACCATAATCACCGAGCGTCGGGGTGTCAAGGCGCGGCCATCCGGCGCTGCCGCCCATCCCCGCGGGCGGGGACGAGGCGACGCACCGGGTAATCGGCTCAAAACTCGAACTCCCGTTCGAATTCCGTGGAATCGGGCACACCCGGGTCGCGCCGCGGTGCATACGGCGGCCGATTGCCCCGGTAGAGCACGCCGACATTGAAGCCGTCATCGGTCATCAGGCGCCGGGCCGCGCGTGCCGGATCGTCGGTGGCCTCGACCGGCGGCGGGTGCACACGGTCTTTCCACGATTTCTGATCCGGCCGGAAGGTGACGCACGGGCTCAGCACTTCCACGAAGGAGAACCCGGGGTGCCGGATGGCATCGGCGATCAGCGCCCCGGTCTGCTGCGGATTGCCGGAGAATGCGCGCGCGACGTAATTGGCCCCTGATGCCAGCGCGACGACCAGAGGATTGAACGGGCGCAGGCCGCTGCCCCCGGGCGACAGCGCGGTGTCGAAATCCGGCTCTGTGGTCGGCGAGGGCTGTCCCTTGGTCATGCCGTAGATGCGGTTGTCCATCACGACGTAGGTGATGTCCACATTGCGGCGGCAGGCGTGGATGAAATGGTTGCCGCCGATCGAGTAGCCATCGCCATCACCACTGGCCACCACGACCGTGAGTTCCGGCCGCGCGATCTTCAGACCCTGCGCGACCGCGAGTGAGCGACCGTGGATGCCGTGAAAACCATAGCAGCTCGTATACGCGGGGATGCGCGACGAACATCCGATGCCGGACACCACGGCGATGTCCTCCGGACGGCGTCCGATCTCGGCGAAGGCGCGCGTAAAGGCGAGCAGCACGTGGTAGTCACCGCATCCGGGGCACCAGATCGGCTTGACTTCGGATTTGTAGTCACCGGGCTTGCAGGCGAGGGTGGGCGTGGCGTTCATGCGGCTCTCCGGGCGAGCAGTGCATCGCAGATTTCGGCGGGACGGATCGTCAGTGGACCGGGCCGGTACAGCACCTGTGTGTCGGCCGGCAGGTCATAGTGCGCCCGCAGGTATTTGTGGAATTGCGCTCCGTGGGACTGCTCGACGACGAAGACCCGCCTGAGGCCTTCGAGCGCCGCGCGCATCGCGGCCGGCCGCGTCGGTGAGAGGAGCCGCGGCGCGATGAGCCGGGCGCGAAACCCTCTTCTGGCGGCAAGCGCCAGCGCCTCGCGTGCCACACCCGTCAACGAGCCCCAGGTGAGAACCGCCGTGTCTCCTTCGCCCTCCAGAGTCGCCCAGAGCTGGCCATATTCGTAGTTCTCGAGCTTATCGCGGCGTTTGTCGAGCTGCGCCGCGTGGTCACGCGCACCACTCGTCGGCACACCGCGCTCGGTGTGCGTAAGGCCGTCGGCCGTGTACTGGCCGCCCGGGGTGCCGGGAATCGCCATGGGAGACACACCGCCGGCCGCGAGGGCGTAGCGACGGTAGGCGCTGCCGGCCGGCTCGGCCCGCAGGCGTTTGCCGACGAAGGCGATCTCGGCCGGACGCGCGACCGCCGCCTGCGCCTGGCCGAGGAACTGGTCGGACAATACGATCGCCGGAGTCTGCAGCGCCTCGGCCAGGAAAGTCGCCCACTGGGTCGAGAGCAGGCAATCAGGGACCGATTGCGGCGCGACGACGAGGTGTGGCGCATCGCCGTGCAGGCCGTAAATGGCGATATTGAGGTCTGCCTGCTCGGATTTGGTCGGGATACCGGTCGACGGGCCACCGCGCATGACGTTGACGACCACGATGGGCACTTCCGCCGCGGTCGCCAGGCCGATCGATTCGACCATCAGCGAGTAGCCCGGGCCCGATGTCGCGGTCAGGGAAGGAGTCCCGCCATACGAGGCACCGATGATCATGTTCACCGAGGCGAGCTCGTCCTCGGCCTGAACCAGCGTACCGCCGACGCGCGTGAGCTTGGGGGCAAGCCACTCGAGGATCTCCGATGCGGGCGTGATCGGGTAGGCCGCAGCGAAGCGCACGCCGCCGCGGATCGCCCCGAGCCCAACCGCCTCGTTGC
>JAKAFQ010000389.1 GCA_021817875.1 Pseudomonadota bacterium | reverse complement strand
TCGCTGCTGCGGCCGTCGCGGGCGAGCGCCTGAGGGCGGCCCATGGCCGGCTTCCGGGCAGGATCCGCGTCGAAGCCGCCGCCGGTGCGGCTCGAGCTGAGCGGCCGGCGGCTCACCGACAGCCTGGCGCGGCTGGTTGCGGGCTGCGAGGCGCGCGGCGGCATCGAGCAGTACGTCGAGGCGCTCGGGCGCACGGGCGCGAGATTTCGCGATGTGCTCGGCGCGGACGGAGAACGCGTCGGGACGCTCGAGCCGCGGCAGTTGCGCGGCCTGTGTGCCGTCATGCCCACGGTGCGGCGGCGGATCGGTCCGTGGCTGCAGCGCCCGGCCTTCGACGCCCTCAGGGAGGACATCGTCCGGCTGCTCGATGCGTTGCGCGACGCCGGCACGGTCGATGAGCGGCTCGGCGCGTTCGGCGGCCTTTTCTGTGGCGGCGAGCGCCCGAGGTGGGTGCGCGACCTCGGCGCTGAACTGCTGCACAGGCTGTCGGCGGAGCGTTTCCCGCTGATGAGCCGCTGGGTGTGGGATGCCGCCGCGAACACCGGCGTGCTGCGGGAGATCTGGTTCGGCGGCGAAGACGGCGGTCGCATCGATGTGCCTGACAGCTATCGGACCTTCGTGACGCTTCGCGAGGAACTCAGCGGCTTTCTCACGGGTAACGGCATGTTCCGCGACCTGGTCCACTATGTGGATCTGCTGTGCGCGCAGGTGTACGCCGAATACATTTGCGCGCAGGGTGGCAGCTATCTGCGCGTGGACTTTGCCGGCGAAGAGGACCCGTGGCCGTACACCGCGCGTCTGCTCGGCCTCGAGGGTCCTGCCGGCGGTGCCCGCGAAGCGCCGCCGGAGAGCATCGAGGGAGGCCGCCTCGACGGGCGAAGCGCGGCCGCACGACGCTCTTCCGGTTGAGCCATCATGCCGATACACGAACAGTCGCTCATTCGCCCGGAGAACCTGCGCACGCACGAGAAGCTGGTGGTCGACGGCGTCGATGTGTCCGGCCACTGGAGCACTTTCATCGAGTCCCGGGTGGTGAGCGACTACGACGAGAGTCTGCAGGAACAGATCGCCTCGCTCCCCGGCGGCGAGCACATTCACCGCTGCTGGCAGTGCGGCTCGTGCACCAATGCCTGTACGGTCAACGCCGTCAATCCGGAGTTCAATCCGCGGTTCTGGATCTACCTGATACGCATGGGCATGGAGTCCGAGCTGCTGCGCGACAAGGAGATCATCTGGCAGTGCGTCTCATGCAACAAGTGCACCTCCGCCTGTCCGCGCGACGTATACCCCGAGGGTGTCATGAAGGCCCTCAGCCACTGGCTCGAGCTCAAGGGTCATACGCCGAAGTCTCCCGCCATGATCTTCGATGAGGTGTTCACCGAGCAGGTCATCGAGCGCGGCCGGATCGAGGAGGGCAGGCTCATCAGGCGATTTTTCGCCCGCACCGGACAGGTCCTCAGACAGGACTGGCTGCAGGAGATGCTGCGGCGCCTGTTGCGTCACCTGCCGCTGCGGCTGCTGGCGCGCCTGGGGCTGTCGGCGATGCGTGCGCCGCGCACGCGCGGCTGGCGAGGCTCGCGCGCGGCGATAAGTGAGTACCTCGCCGAGGAGCGCGCGCGCCAGCACCGGGCGCTCGGACTGACGGAACTGATCGAGGGCGCGCAGCGCGACGCGGCCGGCACGCACGGTTAGGAGGCGCAATCATGTCAGAGTCAGAGCGCGACAGATATCGCCAGGTGGCCTACTACCCCGGTTGCTCGCTGGAGGGCACCGGGCATGCGTACGACCGCTCGACGCGACAGCTCGGCAAGGCGCTCGGCCTCGAGCTGCGCGAGGTTCCGGACTGGAACTGCTGCGGCGCGATGGAGACGAAGAACATCGATCCGAAGGTCCAGACCTACCTGTCGGCGCGGATTCTATCCCTCACGGCGAACCGGTTGGGCATGGGCGTGGTGATGGCGCCGTGCAACGGCTGTTATCACAATCTCAAGAAGGCCGAGCATGACCTGGCGCATGATCCGGGCAGCGCCGAGGTGGTCGAGCGTCTGGCGCGCAAGGCGGGCGATCCGGCCTACCGGCCCGGGGCGGTCGAGACCGTGCATGCGCTCGAGTGGTTAAAGGGCGCGATCGGCGAACAGGAGCTGCGGCGCAGGGTGCGCGGCGGACTGAAGGGCCTGCGGGTCGCCAATTATTACGGTTGCATGTACACGCGGCCGCGGCACATTTTCCCGGAGAAGGACCGTGGTCCGGGCAGCGAGTCGACATCCCGGCCGCATTACATGGACGACCTGCTCGCGGCCGCGGGTGCCGAGAATGTCGAGTTCGCACTGAAGACCGCCTGCTGTGGCGGGGCGCATACGCTCTCCGACAGCGACATCTCCACCCGCCTGGTGCTGAACATCCTGCAGGCCGCCGAGGCGGCCGGGGCCGAGGTGATCGCCACCGAATGCCCCACGTGTCACTCCGGGCTCGAGATGCACCAGATACGCGCGGCGAAGAAGCTCGGCAGGAGCACCCGCGTCGCGATCATCTATTTCACGCAGCTGCTCGGACTCGCTTTGGGACTGTCACCGCGCCAGGTGGGCCTGAACGAGAACGTGTCGGATGCGTTCGGGTTGCTGGCGGCGAGGGGGGTGACGTGAAGACCCTGGCGCAGATCGAGCAGTGTGTCGCGGAGCTGCTGCAGCGGGGCCCGCGGCCGGCCGATGCGCCGCTGCTGCTGGCGCTCGCCGAAGAAGTCCTGGAGAACTGGGTATCGGCGCGCGGCGAGCGGCCGACCGGCGGGCGCCGCGAGGGATTCCGGCTGCTCGCGCTGCACCGCCAGGGCGCGCGCGGCGAGCCGAGCTTCAATGCCTGCCGGGAGAGCTGCCGCGAGCTGGTGTATCATTATAATCTGCTAATATTGCAGCCTGACGCGGAGCGTTGCGGCGCCTGGGCGCGCATGATGGCCCTGCTGGCCAATCACCTGTGCCTGTTCGTTGCCGGGAAACTCCAGGGGCAGCGTCTGGGCGAGTTCTGCTGCGCCTCGCGCCCGTTGCGCACCGCCCCGGGGTGAGCTCGGCGGTTGATGCGAGGGGATCTGAGATGGGCAAGGTACGCGGGTGCAATCTGCCTGACGAGCTGCTGTACGACGTACAGAATCACATCTGGTATCGGGAGCTCGACGGCGGTGATGTCAGGGTCGGCATGACGACCGTGGCGACCGCCATGGCCGGCCGGCTGGTGGCCTTTACCCCCAAGGCCGTCGGCAAGGAGGTGAAGGCCGGCAAGTCCTGCGCAACCGTCGAGTCGGGCAAATGGGTGGGACCGGCGAAGCTCGCCTGCGGCGGCACCGTGGTCGCGGTCAACGAGGCGCTGGTGGCCGAGCCGGCGCTCGCCAACGAGGATCCCTATGAAAAGGGCTGGCTGCTGGTCATCAAACCGGTGGACTGGGGCGCGGTCAGGCCGACCCTGGTGGCCGGAACCGCCGTCGCCGGCCCGTACGAGGCGAAGATGACCGCCGACGGCTTTGCGGGGTGCGGCGGATGAGAGGCCGGACGAAACCCGCGGCGACGATCGCGAAACCCGCCGGAACGCTGCAGCCGCGCGAGCTGACCGAGCTGCAGGCGAATGCGGATCGGGCCAGCGAAGTGCTGAAGGTGATCGCGAATGGGGTGAGGCTGATGCTCGTGTGCCAGCTCGCCGAGGGCGCGAAGTCGGTGAACCAGCTGCAGTCCACCGTCGGCATCAGCCAATCGGCCGTCTCGCAGCACCTGGCGCTGCTGCGCCAGTACCATGTCGTCGAGGCTCACCGCAGGGGACAGTCGGTCTATTACGTCCTGGCGAGCAAGCAGGTCGCGGCGCTGATGAAGACGTTGCACCAGCAGTTCTGTCCCAAGCGCCACTGAGTCTCGTGCGGCGCGCATGCCCGCTTCGCGACAGGCCGCAACGGCTCAGCGGTTCGCTCCCGCAGGGTGCGGGGAGCGAGTGGACCTGCTGGTGGTGGGAGTCGGTCCGGCAGGAGCGAGTGCCGCCGCCGCGGCGGCAGCCGCCGGTTGCCGGGTGCTTGCGGTGGACCGGCGCCGCAGCCTCGGGGAGCCGGTACAGTGCGCGGAGTTCGTCTCCGACGCCTGCGCCATCGCGGGTCTGTCCTGGGACGAGGTGACGACGCAGCGGATCGTGCGCATGGTGAGCACGGTGGAGGGGCGTGAACCTCGGGTGAGCGAGGATTTCCGCGGCCGGATGATCTGCAGGCGGACGTTCGATCGAGCGCTGGCGCGGCTCGCGACGGCCGCCGGAGCGCGCATCCTCACCGGCGTCGCCGTGTGCGGCATCGAGGCAACCGGCGTGCGGCTCTCGAACGGCCGGCTGATCCGACCGCGGGCGCTGCTCGGTGCCGATGGTCCGCGATCCGTGGTCGGTGCCGCGCTCGGACGGTCGAATCATCGTTGGGTGGCCGCCCGGCAGGTCACGGTGCGGCTCGCGCGGCCGGACGATGCCACTGAAATCTTTCTGCGGGCGGCGTTTGCCGGCGGCTACGCATGGCTGTTCCCCAAGGGAGACACGGCGAATCTCGGTGTGGGAGTCGACTTTCAACACCGCGGGCGGCTCAAAACTCTGCTGCACGATCTGCAGACCGGTCTCGCGGCGGCGGGGCGGGTGCGGGAGCGGGCCGTGTCGGGCAAGGGTGGGGTGATTCGTGGTGGCGGCAGGCTGCGAGCCGCCGGGCGGCTCGGCGCGCTCGCGGTGC
>JAKAFQ010000388.1 GCA_021817875.1 Pseudomonadota bacterium | reverse complement strand
TGCCCTGGAAGGCGAACAGCACCACCAGCGTCGCCAGCAGGGCCGCAAGCGTCAGCGGCTGCAGCCGCGCCAGCAGGCGCCGCAGCGCCGGCTCGCCGCCTCGGGCGAGCCGATGGCGCCGCAGCGTCTGCGCGATGAGCACCGGGATCACGATGTACAGCCCGACCGACAGCAGCAGGGTGTGCCACGGCACGCTGATCGCCGCCAGGCCGAGCAGCACAGCGACGATGGGCGCGAACGCGAAGATCATCAGCACATCGTTGAGCGCGACCTGCGACAGCGTGAAATGCGGCTCGCCGCCCGAGAGCTGACTCCAGACGAACACCATGGCCGTGCAGGGCGCGGCCGAGAGAATCACCAGGCCGGCGACATAGGAGTCGATCTGCGCCGCCGGCAGCAGCGCACGGAACAGGTGGCCGATGAACAGCCAGCCGAGCAGCGCCATGGAGAACGGCTTGACCGCCCAGTTCACGAACAGCGTGACGCCGATGCCGCGCCAGTGCTCCCTGACCCGGTGCAGCTCGCCGAAGTCGATCCTGAGGAGCATCGGCACGATCATCAGCCAGATCAGCCCGGCCACCGGCAGATTCACCTGGGCGAGCTGCGCCGCGGCGATCAGCTGAAACACCCCGGGCAGGAGTCTGCCGAGGCCGATGCCGGCGACGATGCACAGTGCGACCCAGAAGGTCAGGTAGCGTTCGAAAAAAGACACCGCGGGTCTCCTGCCGCGTGGCCGCGCCGATCACGGCGGGCGCGGCGCTCTCCAATGAATTTGACGGTTCCAAGTCTATCAAAATATACACGAGGTGTGGAAGAGCGCCGGCGGGCGCGCTCGGGCGCGCGCGGTGTGCCCAGCCGCGCAGCCCTGTGATAGACTGCCGCGCGTCATGCAGCCGGTGGGTTCAGATCTGCGGATGCCGCTCGCCCGGGCGGCGCGCGCGCGCGGCCGGCGGCCCGGATGAGCACCGAGCTGCTGTTCCGGGACGATGCGTATCTGCGCACGGCCACGGCGCGGGTGGTCGCGGTGCACGCGGACGGCATCGAGCTCGATCGCACGATTTTCTATCCGCTCGGAGGCGGCCAGGCGGGCGACAGCGGCGTGTTCGTGCGCGAAAGCGGCGAGCGGCTCGTCATCTCCGATACCCGCAAGGGACAGCCGCCCGAGCGCGTGCTGCACATCCCCGCCCCGGGCGGTGCCCGGCTCGAGCCCGGGGAGCCGCTCACGCTCGAGCTCGACTGGCCCCGCCGCTACCGCCTGATGCGCCTGCACACGGCGCTGCACCTGCTTTCCTGCGTGGTCGTCGCCCCGGTGACCGGCGGCAACATCGCGTCCGACAAGGCGCGTCTCGACTTCGACATCGAGCTCAGCCGGCTCGATGCCGGGCGCATCACCAGCCAGACCAACGAGCTCATCGCCTCGGGTGCCGTCACCGAAACCGTGTGGATCAGCGATGAGGAGCTCGACGCGCAGCCGCAGCTCGTCAAGACCATGAGCGTGCAGCCGCCGCGCGGCGCCGGCCGTGTGCGCCTGGTGAGGATACCGGGCATCGATCTGCAGCCCTGCGGCGGGACGCACGTGCACAACATCGCGGAGATCGGCGGCATTCGCGTGACCCGCATCCGCAGCGAAGGCAAGCGCAACAAGCGCGTGGAGATCGTGCTGACCTCCTGAGCGGGCGGGAGCCCTGCGGGAGTCGTGCGGTCCGGCGGATGAGCCGGGCGCCTCAGACTTTCCGGCCGGCTTTCGCGGCGCCGGGCCCGGCCGGCCGGCCGCCGAATTCCCGGGTGATGATCTCGGCGGTGCGCCTCACGCGGGCGCCGAGCGCCGCGATGCGCTCGCGCGAGATGCGCGCGGCCGGTCCGGACACCGAGATCGCGGCGACGGCATCGCCGCGCTCATCGCACACGGTGGCCGCGACGCAGCGCATGCCTACGACATGCTCCTCGTCATCGACGGTGTAACCGAGCCGGCCGCTGCGGCTGAGGTCGGCGTTGAGATCGGCCGGGCGCGTGATCGTGCGGGCGGTCAGGCGTGGCAGGCCGTGGCGCTGCAGGATCCCGGCGCGCTGTCGCTCCGGCATGCTCTGCAGCAGCGCCTTGCCGACCGCCGAGCAGTGCAGCGGCAGGCGCGAGCCGAGCCGGGTCATGGCGCGCATCATCTGGCCGCATTCCACCTGGAACAGGCACAGCGCCCCGCCCTCATCGAGTACCGCCAAGTTGGATGTCTCGCCACTGTCCTGCATCAGCTGCCGAAGATGCGGCCGCGCCGTCTGTACCAGCTGCCGATCGTGCAGGAAGGCGTTGCCGACGATGAAGGTCTGCACGCCGACCGACCAGCGGGCGCGATCGGCGTCGAAGCGCACGAACTGCTCGTGCTCCAGTGTGCTGAGCAGCCGGTGAGTGGTCGAGGCGGGCAGGGCCACCTGCTGCGCGATCTCGGTGAGCGAGGCGCCGTCGGCGTGCTCGGCGAGCGCGTTGAGAATCGCGAGCGCCCGGGTGAGCGCCTGCACCCGGCCGCGCCTCGCGGCGGCTCTGGCCGGGACGCGGCCGGCCGGGAGGGTGTTCGCTGCCGCCATGATCGCTCCGGGCTGTTGGGACTGCGGCGACTCTAGCGGCGTTCGGGCGTCTTGGCCAGCCGCAGGAGCCGAAAATCAGCCGCCTGCCGCCGAGGACGCTGCGCGGTCTGCGGCCGGCGCGAAACGCGCTTTCCACATCGTGGAATAAGTTGCGTTTCGAGTTGCGAGCCTCCACGGCGTGGGCTATGGTGCCGCCCGGCCCGCGCGCGCGGCCGCTGCGGGCGCGTCGGACCCCCAGCAACGGTAATCGGCAAGACGAGGTCGGATCAGGTGACAGGCGAAATCGTTTCCGGCGGGCTCCGGGTGGCCCGGGCGCTGTATGAGTTCATCAATGAGCAAGCCCTGCCGGGCAGCGGCATCGAGGCGGCGCGGTTCTGGGCGGGACTGGAAACGATTCTGACTGACTTCGCGCCGCGCAACCAGGCGCTGCTCGCCGAGCGAGACCGGCTGCAGCAGGCGATCGACGCCTGGCACCTGCAGCGGCGTGGGCAGCGGCTGGATCCGGCGGTCTACACGGACTTCCTGCGCAGCCTCGGTTATCTGCTGCCCGAGGGCGAGGACTTCGAGGTGGACACCGCCGGGGTCGATTTGGAGATGGCCGTGATCGCCGGTCCGCAGCTGGTGGTGCCGATCACCAATGCCCGCTATGCGCTCAATGCGGCCAACGCGCGCTGGGGCAGCCTGTACGATGCGCTGTATGGCACCGACGCCATCGCCGATACCGACGGCGCCGGGCGGGGCAAGGGCTACAATCCGAAGCGCGGCGAGAAAGTCATCGCCTTCGCCCGGGCCTTCCTCGACGGGGCGGCGCCGCTGACCCGAGGCTCGCATGCCCAGTCGACCGGTTATGCGGTGCAGAACGGACAGCTTGTCGTCCGCCTCGCCGACGGCAGCGTCAGCGGACTCGCCACGCCGGCCGGGTTCGCCGGCTACCAGGGCGATCCCGCCCAACCCTCGGTGGTGCTGCTGGCCCATCACGGCCTGCACGTGGAGATCCACTTCGATCGGCACCATCCGGTCGGCAAGAGCGATCCGGCAGGGGTGAGCGACGTCGTGTTGGAAGCCGCGATCACCACGATCATGGACCTCGAGGATTCGGTGTCCACGGTGGACGTCGAGGACAAGGTGCTCGCGTACCGCAACTGGCTGGGCCTGATCCAGGGCACCCTGACGGCCGAATTTCCCAAGGACGGGGGCACCGTCCACCGCCATCTCAACCCCGAGCGCACCTACACCGACCCGTCCGGCCGGCCCCTGGTGCTGCCGGGACGCAGCCTGATGCTGGTGCGCAATGTCGGCGCCCTGATTGCGAGCGACGCGGTCCGCCTGAAAGACGGCAGCGCGGTACCGGAGAGCCTCCTCGATGCCGTGATCACCTCGCTGATCGCCTCGCATGATCTGAAAGGCGGACGCGAGCTGCGCAACAGCCGCACCGGCTCGATCTACATCGTCAAGCCGAAGATGCACGGGCCCGCGGAAGTGGCGTTCGCGAACGAGCTGTTCGGGCGCGTCGAGGATCTGCTCGGCCTGGCGCGGTTCACCCTCAAGATGGGCATCATGGACGAGGAGCGGCGCACGACCATCAACCTCAAGGCATGTATCCGCGCCGCCCGCAGCCGGGTGGTGTTCATCAACACCGGATTCCTCGACCGCACCGGCGACGAGATCCACACCTCGATGGAAGCCGGGCCGATGATCCGCAAGGGCGACATGAAAGGCGCCGCCTGGATCAAGGCGTACGAGGACTGGAATGTCGATATCGGACTCGCCTGCGGACTGCGCGGGCGGGCGCAGATCGGCAAGGGCATGTGGGCGATGCCGGACCGGATGGCCGACATGCTCGCCGCGAAGATCGCCCATCCGCAGGCCGGCGCCAACACCGCCTGGGTGCCCTCGCCGACGGCGGCGACACTGCATGCGCTGCACTATCACCAGGTCGACGTCGCCGCGCGCCAGGAGCAGCTCAAGTCCCGCGCCCGCGCCCGGCTCGAGGACATCCTGACCATTCCCGTGGCCTCCGCCGCCGACTGGCCGGCCGCGGCCATCCAGGAGGAGCTCGACAACAACGCCCAGGGCATCCTCGGCTACGTGGTGCGCTGGATCGATCAGGGCATCGGCTGCTCGAAGGTTCCCGACATCCACAACATCGGGCTGATGGAGGA
>JAKAFQ010000387.1 GCA_021817875.1 Pseudomonadota bacterium | reverse complement strand
CGAGCGCACCCGCATCGCGGGCTGCCACATGGTCCGGGATCTGGTCGAGGAGATCATCGCCGAGGAGGGCCTCGAGGCGTACGAGAAGTTCGCCTACGAAGTGATCGAGGAAGGTCGGCGCGGGCTGCAGACACGCCTGAAGGCGATGACCCTTCCGGGCAAGTACCGCAAGGTCGCGTTCGTCGACGTGCCGTACGCACACCCCGACGTGCAGACGTCGAATGCGTTCGCCAAGCTCGACACCATCATGCATTCGCCGGTGGAGATCGAGATCCGAAAGGATGGTTCGTGGCGGCTCGACTTCGAGGGGGCCAGCCGCTGGGGCTGGCACAGCTACAACGCGCACCAGGTCGCCTTTACCAGCGGCATCTGGGTCATGATGACCCAGACCCTGGTGCCGACCCAGCGCATCAATGATGGCGCGTACTACGGCACGGAATTCCGCCTGCCCAAGGGCGCCTGGATGAATCCCGACGACCGCCGCACCGGCCACGCCTACGCCTGGCATTTCCTGGTCTCGGGCTGGAGCGCGCTCTGGCGTGGCTTGTCACAGGCCTACTACAGCCGTGGTTATCTGGAGGAGGTCAATGCCGGCAACGCCAACACCGCCAACTGGCTGCAGGGCGGCGGGATCAACCAGGAAGGCGAAATCCATGCGGTCAACAGCTTCGAGGCGTCGTCGTGCGGCACCGGGGCCAGCGCCATCAAGGATGGCCTGAACCACGCCGCGGCGATCTGGAATCCGGAAGGCGACATGGGGGACATCGAGATCTGGGAAATGGCCGAGCCGCTCCTCTACCTCGGCCGAAACGTCAAGACCAACTCCGGTGGCTACGGCAAGTTCCGCGGCGGCTGCGGGTTCGAGACGCTGCGCATGGTGTGGAAGGCGCAGGACTGGACCATGTTCTTCATGGGCAATGGGTACATGAACAGCGACTGGGGTCTGATGGGGGGCTATCCACCTGCCACGGGCTACCGCTTCGAGGCGCACGATACCGGACTGAAGGAGCGCATCGCCCGAGGCGACAGTCTGCCGCTGGGGGGGGACGCCGATCCGGAGGATCCGGATTACGAGCGGCATCTCGATGCCACGGCCGAGGTCAAGCGCGACCAGCAATGCATGACCACCGAGGACTGCTACGGCAACTATGACCTCTACCTCAACTATCTGCGAGGCGGCCCCGGTTTCGGCGATCCTCTCGATCGCGAGACCGACGCCATTGCGGCGGACCTGAATAACGGCTTCTTGCTGCCGGCGTTCGCGCAGAAGGTCTACGGCGCGGTGCTGCAGCAGGACGAGCGGGGCGTGTGGTCGGTGGATGCCGGACGCACCCGTGCGCGCCGCGCCGAGATCCGCAAGGAGCGCCTGGCCCGGTCGGTCCCGACGCGCGACTGGATGAAGGAGGAGCGCGAGCGCATCCTGACCAAGCATGCCTCGGTCCAGGTACGCCACATGTTCGCGACGAGCTTTGGGTTGTCGGACAAGTTCCGCAGCCAGTTCAAGGCGTTCTGGAATCTGCCAGAAGACTGGGACCTGACCGAGGGCGAGCTCGGCGTGCCCTCCTACGGATCGGTCTACCGCATGGACCTGTCGAAGCTGCCCGACGTCAAGACCGTCGTGCTTGTCGAGGAATGAACCCATCGCCCCATCGATCCGATCAAGGAGTCAAACCATGTCTGTCTACACCCAGGAACAAGTGAACAAGCTCGTCGACGGCAAGCTCGACTGGGACACCACGCTGCGCATGCTCTCGATGCCCAAGGACCGCGAGCGCTTCCAGATGGTCCTCGAGTCCGTCCAGGCCCGTGTGCCGTGGAAGGATCGCATCGTCCTGCCGCTCGGGCCGCACCTGCACATCGCCCAATCCCCGCAGACGAAGCGGTGGCGCATCAAGTGCGATTGCGGCCACGACTTCTGCGACTACCGGGAGAACTGGAAGCTGCATGCCAACGTCTATGTCCGCGACACCGAGGAGGCGATGGCCGAGGTCTATCCGAAGCTGATGGCGCCGGACACCTCGTGGCAGGTCTATCGCGAGTACTACTGTCCGAACTGCGGCGTGATGCATGACGTCGAGGCGCCGACACCGTGGTACCCGGTGATCCACGATTTCGAGCCGGACATCGACGCCTTCTACAAGGAGTGGGTCGGTCTGCCGCTGCCCGAGCGCGCGGACTGACGCGCCGCGCCGACCGGAAGGGGATTCCCCCCCGGTCGGCGACCGCGAAGCAGGAGACAACGACAACATGAACAAGACATTCAGTGATGCCGCCGCGGCCCTGGACGGGCTGCTGTTCGACGGCATGACCATCGCGGCCGGCGGATTTGGACTTTGCGGAATACCGGAACACCTGATCGACGCGCTGCTGCGATCGGGGACGCGTGACCTGACCATCGTGGGCAACAATGCCGGGGTCGACGACTTCGGCATGGGTCTGCTGCTGCAGCGCAGGCAGGTTCGCAAAGTGGTGGCGTCGTACGTCGGCGAGAACAAGGAATTCGAGCGCCAGGTTCTCGCCGGGGAGCTTGAGCTCGAACTGGTGCCGCAGGGCACGCTGGCCGAGCGGCTGCGCGCCGGCGGCGCCGGCATTCCGGCGTTCTTCACGCCGACCGCGTCCGGAACGCTGCTGGCCGAAGGCAAGGAGGTTCGCGCGTTCGACGGACGCGACCACATCCTGGAGCCCGCCATCGACGCCGACCTCGCGATCGTCAAGGCCTGGAAGGGTGATCCGGCCGGCAATCTGGTCTACCGCAAGACCGCGCGCAATTTCAATCCGATGATCGCCGCCTGCGGCCGGGTCACCGTCGCCGAGGTCGAGGAGCTGGTCGAGCTCGGGGAACTCGATCCGGATGCCATTCATACCCCGGGCATCTACATCGACCGCATCGTCCACGGGCGGAACTACGAGAAGCGCATCGAATTCCGTACGACGACCAACACCGCCGCAGCGGCCGATCCCGTCCGGGACTGGCTCGCCAGACGCGCGGCGCTGGAACTGCGCGATGGTGACTACGTCAACCTCGGCATCGGAATCCCGACCCGGGTCGCCAACCACGTCCCGCCCGGCATCCGGGTCACGTTTCAATCAGAGAACGGGCTGCTTGGGATCGGGCCGTTTCCGCATCCCGAGGGCATCGATCCCGACCTCATCAACGCCGGCAAGCAGACCATCACCAGCCTGCCCGGAAGCAGCTGCTTCTCGAGCGCGGATTCGTTTGCCATGATCCGCGGGGGACATGTCGATCTGGCGATTCTCGGCGCGCTTCAGGTTTCCGCTGGCGGCGATCTTGCCAACTGGATGGTTCCGGGTCGCATGGTCAAGGGACCGGGCGGCGCAATGGATCTCGTGAACGGGGCGGGCCGGGTGATCGTGGTGATGGAGCACAACGCAAAAGACGGTACGCCCAAGATCGTCCCGCACTGCGACCTTCCGCTGACGGGCCGTGGCGTCGTTGACCTGATCATCACCGACTTGTGCGTCTTCGCCGTCGACACGGCCGCGGGGTTGACCTTGATCGAGTTGCAGCCGGGGGTGACCGTCGAAGCCGTCCGGGCGCGGACCGGGTGCGATTTCGCCATCGGCGCGTCACTGGCTGCGACCGCTTCGGGGATCGGGCAACGGGCCTGACAGATGCGGCCAGTCCTCGCGGTTGGCCGTTGCCGAGCCGGCGCAGCGCGGCTGCGTGCGAGTGTCTGCAGATCGACTCGCTGGCGATCGGAAATCACGGCATGCGCCGACCGAACGCGTGCCGGACCCGGTCGGTCACTCGACGCGCAGGACGGTGGGTGATGCGGCTGGGCCACGCTGCTCCGGATGCGCCGGTATTCGCATCCGGATCGATTCACCTCCGGGTGACCGGCACACCCGCATACCGCGGGCGCCGCGTCGCGATCCATCTGGCCAGGAGATGCCCGCCGGCGGCCATGGTGGCCGATGCGGTCATCACCCCGATCATGCCCGCGTGCAGGTCGACCGCAGTGCCGACGGCAGCGCCAATCGTGATTCCCAGGTACAGGGCGCTGCTCATCAGGCCCAGCACGACCGGCCGGAGGGTGTGGAACTGCTCAGCGGCGAGCGTCTGCAGCGCCGGGAAGATGCCGTAGGCGAGCAGTGCCACCCCGAGCAAGGCCGGGCTCAGGATCCAGGGGCTGTCGGCCGTGTACGCCCAAGCCGTGCCCAGCAATGCGATCGCCACGGCGGCAAAGCCGGCGCGGATGACAGCCGCGGCTCCCAAGCGGTCGGCGAGCCGCCCGCCCGACAGACTTCCCACCGTCGCGCCCAAGCCGAAGCAGGCCAGGGTGGCGGCAATCGCGCCTAGTGGCCATCCCCGCGCAGCTTCGAGGGCCGTGCCGATGAGCGTATATGTGGCATAGATCGTCGACGCCCACAACGCCATCCCCAGGAGCAGCGGCCAGGCATCGCGTAGCCGCTCCGCGGTCGCGGTTGCATGCGGCGCGGGCAGCGCCGGCGCGTGAGCGTGACTCCAGATCCTGCCGTGAGCGGGAAGAGACGCGATCAGGAGGATCCCCAGACCGGCGAACACCAGCCGCCAATTCCAGAGTCCGCCGAGCAGCAGCCCCAGCGGCGCGCCGCCGGCCAGTGCCAGCACCAGTCCCGAGCTGACGACGGCGAGGCTGCGGCCCCGGCGCTGCGCGGCCGCCCGCTCGGCGGCCAGCGCGTACAGCATCGGGGTGATCGACGCGGCGCCCAGGCCGGCGACGAACCGGCTGCAGGCGAGTTGCAGCACGTTCGGCGCCAGG
>JAKAFQ010000386.1 GCA_021817875.1 Pseudomonadota bacterium | reverse complement strand
TCGGCGGGCCGGGCAGTTATTTCGAATTCATCGATCCGCCGCGCGAGATCTCCGTGCAGGTGCGGCTGAAGTATTGAGCGCCGCAGGCGGCGGGCCGCCGGTGGCCCAGTCGAGCAGCTCCACGGTATGCACCACCGGGACACCGAGGCGCGGGCGCATCTGCGTCGCGCAGCCGATGTTCCCGGTGGCGAGCACATCGGGCTGCAGGCGCGCGATGTGCTCGGCTTTGCGATCGCCGAGTTTTCCGGCGAGCTCCGGTTGCAGAATGTTGTAGGTTCCGGCCGATCCGCAGCACAGGTGGGATTCGGCCGGCAGACGCACGCGGAATCCGGCGGCGCGCAGCAGCTCGAGCGGCTCCTGCGTGATCTTCTGACCATGCTGCATCGAGCACGGCGACAGATAGGCGACGGTCAGCTGCGGCACGGCCACGGCCGGCGGCAGGCCCGTCTGCGCCAGCAGCTCGCTGAGGTCCCGGGCGAGCGCCGAGACCGCCGCCGCCTGCGCGGCGTAAGCCGGTTCGTGGCGCAGCAGGAAGCCGTAGTTCTTGAGCGTGGTGCCGCAGCCGGAGGCGGTGAGGCATATCGCATCGAGACCGCGCGCGATCTCGGGCCTCCAGGCGTCGAGGTTGCGCCGCGCCGCGGCGAGTGCCTCGCGCTCGCGCCCGAGATGGTGGGTCAACGCGCCGCAGCACCCCTCGCCGTCGGCAGAGACGACCTCGAAGCCGGCCCGCTGCAGCAGTCGCACCGTGGCGGCGCGGATCTGCGGCGCGAGCACTCCTTCGACGCAGCCTCGCGCCAGCAGGACGCGCCGACGGCGGGATTCCCCGGCCGGGGACCCCGCGGCGGGCGCCGCGGGCGGCAGGCGCTTCGGTGTGAAGCGCAGCATCGCGGCCAGTGGCGCGGTCGAGGCGGATTTCGCCAGGACCGGCTGCAGGAAACGGAACGGGCGCGCGAGCCGCAGGGCGGCGCGCAGCCGGCGCGGATACGGGAGCGTCCGCGCCAGTAAGCCACGCAACAGCCGCTGGCCCAGCGGGCGGCGAAAGTGCGCCTCGACGTACACGCGTGCATGATCGATCAGATGCATGTAGTTGACGCCAGACGGGCACGTCGTCAGGCACGAGAGGCACGAAAGACAACGATCGATGTGCCGGACGACATCGGCGCTCGGTGTCTGTTCGTTCTCGATCATCTCCTTGATGAGGTAGATACGCCCGCGAGGACTGTCGAGCTCATCCCCGAGCAGCACGTAGGTCGGGCAGGTGGCGGTGCAGAATCCGCAGTGCACACACCGGCGGATGATGGACTCGCACTGGGCGGTGGCCGGATCGGTGCGCAGATGCGTGGGAAAACGAGTCTGCATGGCGCTCAGCCGAACCGATCCGGGTCGAGCACGCCCGCCGGATCGAAGGCGCGCTTCAGGCGCGCGCTCAGCGCGGCGATGCCCTGGGGCTGCGGCTGACGGATCGGCGTCGTGCGGCGCAGCTCAGGCGGCGCGCGCAGCAGCATGGCATGTCCGCCGCAGGCCTGCACCGCGGTCCGCACATCGAGCGCGGCCGGCGCTCCCGCCCAGAGCAGCGCTCCCGCCCAGTCGAGGAGCCACGACACGCCGCAGCGCTGCAGCGCTTCGGCCAGCTCCGCGGCGCGCGAGGGCGCGACGTGCAGCCGCCAGAGCGTCTCGGCACCGCTCAGCGGCCGGGCTTCCCGGACGGCGCTCCAGAACGTCTGCGCGGCATCCTCCGACAGGCGCGAGACCTCACCGAAGTCGGCAAGCAGCGTGCGCAGACGCTGCGCGCGCGCGTCGACCGATTCGCCGATGCCCTCGAGGCGCAGCGCGGTGAGGTGGAGCGGGCCGCCCGCTGTGGGCGCATGGGCCGCGGCGGCCACCGCGCAGGGTGAGCCCATGGCGCGCGCCATGGCTTCGATGGCGGCACCGGGCGTCAGCCCGTGCAGCGCGAGCGTGGCGCGCGCGGCGGGACGCGGCACCACCTTGAGTGTCAGCTCGGTCAGCACGGCGAGCTGTCCCCACGAGCCCGCCATGACCTTCGGCACATCGAAGCCGGTCACGTTCTTGACCACCTTGCCGCCCGCCTTGAAGGTCTCGGCGTGCCCGGAGAGGGCGCTGAAGCCGAGCAGATGGTCGCGGACCGCGCCCGCCGATACCCGGCGGGGACCGGCGATCCCGGCTGCGACGATGCCGCCGATGGTGGCCGCGCCACACGGTTGCCCGAAAATCGGGCCGGGGTCCCAGGGCTCAAAGGCGAGCATCTGGTCCTGCTCGCTCAGCAGGGCCTCGAGCTCCGCGAGCGGCGTGGCCGGCAGCACGCTCACCACGAGCTCCCCGGGCGCATAGTCGACGATCCCGCGAAACCGGCTCAGATCCACGATGGTCCGCTGTCGTTGTGGTGCGCCGACCTCGCGCAGGCTGCCGCCTGCGCGCAGCTCCAGGCGGGTGCCGCTGCGTGCGGCCTCCGCGACCTGCGTGCGCAGTTGCTCGAGGTCATCCGGACGGATGATCGGCGGTGCGCTCACGGTCAGAACCGCGGCAGCTCGGGGAACGGCAGCGCCCCGTGGTGCACGTGCATCCTGCCGAGCTCGGCGCACCGCGGCAGCTGCGGAAACACCTTGCCCGGATTCAGCCGCAGCTGCGGGTCGAAGGCGCACTTGATGCGCTGCTGCTGGGCCAGGTCGGTCTCGGTGAACATCACGGGCATCAGGTCGCGCTTCTCCACTCCGACACCGTGCTCGCCGGTGAGCACGCCGCCGACTTCGACGCACAGCTTGAGGATCTCGGCGCCGAAGGCCTCGGCGCGCTGCAGCTGCCCCGGTGCATTGGCATCGTAGAGGATCAGCGGATGAAGATTGCCGTCGCCGGCGTGAAAGACGTTGGCCACCCGCAATCCATGGCGCACCGACAGGGCGGCGATGCGCTCGAGCACCTCGCTCAGGCGGCCGCGCGGAATGGTGCCGTCCATGCAATAGTAATCCGGGGCGAGCCGGCCGATCGCCGGGAACGCCGCCTTGCGGCCGGCCCAGAAGGCGAGGCGCTCGCGCTCGTCCGCCGAGACCCGCGAGGTGGTGGCGCCGCGGGCGTGGGCGATCTGGCGCACCCGCTCGAGCAGCAGCGCGCACTCGATCGGCGGACCGTCGATCTCGATGATCAGCAGCGCCTCGGCATCGAGCGGATAGCCCACGCCCACAAAGGCCTCGGCGGCTTCCGTCGCGGCCTTGTCCATCATCTCCATTCCGGCCGGAATGATGCCTGCGGCGATCACCGCCGAGACGCATTCGGCCGCGGCGGCAATGGTGGGAAAGCCGAGCAGAATGGCGCTGGCGCGCTCGGGAGCCGGCAGGATGCGCACCGTCACTTCCGTCACCACCGCGAGCAGCCCTTCCGAGCCGATCATCAGGCCGAGCAGGTCGAGCCCCTCCGGCTCGAGGTGCCGGCCGCCGAGGCGCAGCACCTCGCCATCGGCGAGCACCATTTCAACACCGAGCACATTGTTGGTCGTGACGCCGTATTTCAGGCAATGCACGCCCCCGGAATTCTCCGCGACATTGCCGCCGACGGTGCAGGCGATCTGACTCGAGGGATCCGGCGCGAAATAGAAGCCCGCCGCCGCGACCGCCTGCGTCACCCCGAGGTTGGTGACCCCCGGCTGCACCACCGCCACCCGGTCGAGGTAATCGATCTCGAGGATGCGGTTCATGCGGGCGAGGCCGAGCAGCACGCCATCGGCGAGGGGCAGCGCCCCGCCGGAGAGCGAGGTGCCGGCGCCCCGCGGCACCACGTTCACCCCGGAGCGGTGACACCAGGCGAGCACGGCGGAGACCTCCTGGGTGCTCTGCGGCAGCACCACCACCAGCGGTGGCTGGCGATACGCCGTCAGGCCATCGGACTCGTAGGCTTTCAGCCGGCTCGCATCGCTGATGACGCCGTCGGGAACGATGGCGCGCAATGCCGCGGCAATCTCTTCTTGGCGCGTGTGTCCGGTACTTTTCATGCATCGGTCCGTAAGCGGCGGCAGCGCCCGCCGATGAAGCGCTGCTGCCACGGAATACACGAACGGTCGGCTCGAGTCGATAGCCCGCCCGGCCGTGAGGCGGCCCGCTCCCTCGGGGCGCGCTCGGGCCGCCGCCGCGAGCGCCGGCTACCGTCCCGGCGGCTGCGGCCCCTGCGCCGGCAGCACCAGCGCGATGACGCCGAAGGCGGGATTGTCGTAGTAGTTGCGCTGGTAGTAGCGCACGCGGCGGGTTTCGTTCAGCACGAACGTGGTGCCCGGCGCGGCGCCGAGTCCGGCCGGCGGGTGCGCGATCGAGTAATCGAGCGTCATGCCGAGGTGCAGGAACTGTCCGCGCTCGAGGAAGACCTCGCCCGTCAGTCCCGGTACGGTGATTCCGAGCTGCTGCAGCGTGAAGCCCGCGTGGGTGCCCCAGGCGCTGGCGGTCTGCTCCCAGGCGGCGTGCGCCACCGGCGTGTAGTTGCGGCTGCCGCGCAGGCTCTGCGCGATGGCCGTCAGGCGGTACTGCGCAGGGGGGATCGACTCGATCAGCTGACCGACCCCGGTGCCGCTCGGCGCCTCCCCGCCCGACACCGTGCGCGCCATGCCGGTTTCCGCCTGCCAGTCCTCGGGACTGCCGAGTGCGACCCGGTCGCGGAAAATGATGATCTCGACCACATAGCGCCGCGGATCGGCCGTGGGTGTCGCGGCGCTGCCTGCCGTGGGTGTCGCGGCAGTGCCTGCCGTGGGTGTCGCGGCAGTGCCGGCG
>JAKAFQ010000385.1 GCA_021817875.1 Pseudomonadota bacterium | reverse complement strand
CAACGAGCGTCTTGACGAAGCTCTTGAGCAGCCCAGAGGCTTTCGCCGTCACCGTCTCGCGTCGCACCTTCGGTGTCGGCAGATTCAGATCCTCCTTGGTCTGAATGTCGGCCACCTCGCGGAACATCGTCATCAGCTCCGGCAGGTTCACGAACCGAGAGAAGCGTGTATGCATCCGGTACCCGCTGCCATCCGGGGCCACCTCGAGAGCCGTCACCGACTCACCGAAAGACCCTGCCCAGGTATCGAATGCATCGACCATGTAGCGCTCGAGCGTCCGTGGCTGCAAGTAGCGCTGCATGACCCACAGCTCCGCCATGGAGTTCGCGATCGGCGTTGCCGTTGCGAACACGAGGCCGCTCGAGTCCCCCCGCTGCTCCATGATCAGGCGCGTCTTCACGAAGAGGTCGAACGCGCGCTCGGAGTTGCTGTTCGGCAACCCCGCGATACGCGTCATCTTCGAGAGCCTGTAGAGGTTCTTGAAGAAATGCGCCTCATCGATGAAGAGCCAGTCGATGCCGAGGTCCTCGAACGTGAGGATGTCGTCCTTCTTGTCCTTGCGGGAGAGCTTCAGCAGCTTCGCCTGCCACTGCTTCTTCGCCCGGGCGAGCTCCTTGACGATGCGGTTGCCACGACTGGCCGAGCGCATCTGCCGCAATGCGTCCTCGATCCGCTCGAGCTCCGCATTGATGAACGACTCCATGAACGCCTGGCTCGGCGGGATACGCTCGAAGGATGAGTGGGTGATGATCACCGCATCCCAATCCCCCGTGGCGATCCGCGAGAGCAGTGTCCGACGCCGATCCCCTGCGAGATCGTCCTTCGTGGCCATCAGCACCTTCGCCCCCGGGTAGGCCCGCAGGAACTCCGCGGTGTACTGCTCGAGGATGTGGTTCGGAACCACATGGCAGGGCTTCCTCGCCTTGCCGAGCCGACGCAGCTCCATGCCTGCGCAGACCATCTCGAACGTCTTGCCCGCCCCCACCGCGTGCGCCAGCAGCGTGTTCGTCCCGGACACCACGGTCCGCCAGATGGCGCTTCGTTGGTGTGCTCCGAGCGGCACGCAATTCGAGAAGCCCGGCAGCACGAGGTGTGACCCGTCGTACTTCCGTTCGACCCGATTGTTGAACCCGTCGTTGTAGATGCGAGTCAGGCGAAGCGCACGCGCCTCATCCGACCACAGCCACTCGACGAACTTCGCCTTGAGCTCCTGCTGCTTTTCCCGTGCGGTGAGCGTTTCGGCCTGATTCACGATTCGCTTGTCGCGATCGCGAGGGTCGACGTCGTAGACCGTCGGAACCTGCTGGTTGAGCGCCTGCGCAAAGAGCGTGAGCGCATTCACCCGGCCTGTTCCATACGTCTGCGTCGCCGCCACGGAGCGCTCCGCGCTCCAGCTGGGATTGACATCCCAGGCCCCAGCCACGGCGCTGAAGGTGACCCCGTTCCCCGTGCCTGAGCCGAAGGTTTCATCGAGAAACGCCTCGTAGTCGCTCGTCGGGATCCAGGTCGAGCCGATGCGCGCACCGATCTCGTGAGGAGCAAGATCCGGGGGAATCACAGCCTCGAGCGCAGCGACATTGCCCAGGTACTCACTCCCCGCGGCTCTCGCCACGGCCAGCTTCTCCTTCACATCGCCCGAGAGATACGCATCGGCAGTTTCCCATCGGCCCGTTGCCGGGTCACGAAACACCGCCCCGCACTCCTCGAGTTTTCGAAGAACATCGATGCCGGCCCGATCGAGCAGCTCCCCGAGTCGCCCCTCATCGATGCTGCCGGTCTCGGCCAGCACCGCGAGCAACGCCTCGTTGGCACTGTCTGCCCGCTCGAGTCGAGCGGTCACGCCCACCGTGCGTCGGGTGAAGAGATCCGCCTTCTCGCAGATGCCCTTCTCCTCATCGACGTTCTCGAGCGAGAGCAGCAGCGGCCAGTCCGCATCCTCACGGAACACCGCTCGATTGGCCTTGTCACTGATGCACCCGAATTTCTCGGTAAACGCATCGTACAGGGCATTCAACCGCGCCCGCAGTGGCACGAGGATCGCATCGCTTTCGGTGACCGGCTGGGCCTCAACGAGCGCACGGGCCGCATCGCGGATTCCCACCAGGCCCTCGATGCGCGCGAGCTTCGCTGCCGGCACCTCGACCGCCACGAGCTTCTCGCCATCACACTCGAAGAGCTGCCCGTCCACGACCCGAAAGCCAAGACGCGCATCCCCAGGAGCAAGATCACGGGTTGCCCGCCCCGGCTCGGTCTTTACCGCCTCACGCTCGGCATAAAGCCCCGCGGGAAGCGTTTCGACCTGACCGGCAAGCGCAGCCTCGAGGTCACCCTCGAACACGCACCCCACCGCCTTGTCGTACCCGTTATCGACGAGCTGTAGCTTGCCGATCACCCGCTCCGGATGATGCCGAACGAAGTACTCGTTCGCGCGCATCTTCCATTCCAGGTGGCTGTAGTACGGCGGTTCCCCGTAGAGCGGGGAGTCGTGCGGGATCTGCCACAGCCCCATCCAGGAAGGACAGGACTGCCGGGCCGCGAGCGGCTTTTGCAGGATCACGATGTCGGTGGTGACGCTGGTGTTGGCGATCGCCTGGAAGGTGCTCTGCGGAAGCCGCGTGGCCGCCACGAGAGTCGCCTTGGAGGCAAGGTACTGACGCACCTGTTCGTCCTGCTTATCGAGCGTCCCGGAGGACGTGATGAACACGACGAGACCGCCGGGCCGGACCAGATCGAGTGCCTTGGCGAAGAAGTAATCGTGAATCAGGAAGTCCTGATACGCGACGTTCCTCATCTCGGCGACCTTGTAGTTACCGAAGGGGACGTTGCCGATCGCAAGATCGAAGAACCCCTCGGGCAACCGCGCGCCCTCGAACGCCCCCTGGGTGATGCTCACCCCGTGAGCGCCGTAGAGCGCCTTCAGCATCCGTGCCGAGAGCTGATCGAGCTCAACTGCGGTGATCTGCGAGCGCTCGGCGATCTGCCCCGGCATGCCGCCGAGGAAATACCCGACGCCCGCCGCCGGCTCGAGGATCCTCCCGCCTCGAAACCCCAGACGCTGCACCATCGACCACATCGCCTCGATCACCTCGAGGGCCGTGTAGTGCGCGTTCGGGGTGCTGTCCTTTGCCGAGACGTACTCCGCCTCCCCGAGCAGCTCGCGCAGCTCCTGCGCGCGTGCCACCCAGGCCGCCTCGCTCTGCTCTTCGTTGAACGCGCTGGGGAGACCTCCCCAGCCGGTGTAGCGGTTGAGCGTGCGACGCTCCTCCGCCGTCGGTGTGCGGCCGGCCGCCTCGAGCTCACGCAAGAGTCGGATGGCCTTCACGTTTGCTTGGTACTTCGTCACCTCGCCGGCGAGGCCGGAGAAGACCGCCCGATCGAGTTGCTCCCAAATGCTGCGCGGGGGGTCCCGCTCGAGCACCGGGGTCGCCGCGACCGGCTCGCTCTCACCCTGCTCATCCGAGCCGAGGCTCTCCAGGGGATTCTCATCGGGACCGAATCCAGGCAGCCACATGTCCGCCACGATCGCCCCTTGGCGTACAGACTGAGATGTCTGCAATGCACCCTCCTATGACCTGTTTTAATGACCTGCAGGTCTATAGGGAGCGGTGCCCGGCAAAGCGCCGAGGATTTCGCGCGGAAGTGGCGGAAATAAAAACCCCCGGCGCGTGGCCGGGGGGTGGGAGTACTACTTCATCGCCGCGCGTGCTTCGGCGAGTTGCCGCTCCAGCTCGGCGATCCGCTCGCGCAGACGCTTGTGCGCCTGGTAGGCGTGCCAGGAGCCGCCCCGGCGTACACTCGCACGGATCGCCTCGACGTCATCGGCCGAAAGTCCCGTCAGTGCCCGCTCGGTACTGATCAGCACCTTGCCCGCGTCCCAGTCGATCCCGGCATGGATCCCCGTGACCGCAACCGCGGCAGTGCCGCCGAGGCCGCCCTCGCTTTGCACCGTCACCACGAGATCCGGATCGCCGCCGAGCGCTCCGATCCGCTCGAGCCGCTGCAACGCTTCGCTCAGCTTCATCTCACGAGCCCCTAGACCGCCATGGCCGCAGTGAGCGGCGCATGATGCCGGTACCCCGCAAGGCGAAAATCCTCCGGTTCCACCCGGTCGAGCCATTCGGGCGCGTAGACCCCGCTCACGCGGTACTCCGGCACCCGCTCGGCAATCACCAGGCGCGGCGCCGGATACGGCTCGCGTCTGAGCATCTCCTCGACCATCTCGATCTGATTCTCGTAGATGTGCGCATCCCCGACGAAGTAGGCGAGCCAGCGGGCGCTGTACCCGGTGAGTCGCGCCACGAGCGACAGCAGCGCCGCGGCCTCGCAGATGTTGAATCCCGTGCCGAGACCCAAATCGTTCGAGCGAATGTACAGACTCATCGAGAGCTCGCGCTTGGCCGAGTTCGGCAGGAACTGATACAGCAGATGACACGGCGGCAACGCCATCTCATCGAGCTGCGCCGGGTTCCAGGCATGGAAGAGGATCCGCCGATGGTCCTTCCCGTCACCCGTCACCTCTCGTCCCCGCCTCTCGTCCCAGCGTAATCAGGGTATGCCTCAGGCAGCTGCCTGCTCGGGGCCGATCCCTGGCCCTCTCGTCCCCGCGTAATCGGGGTATGCACCATCTCGCAGACGTTTTTGTGCGAGCCGTCAGGCCCTCTCGTCCCCGCACTTTTCGGGGTATGCGCCATCGTTCTTGGCCTCGCGGTAGTGCCTCTCGTCCCCGCACTTTTCGGGGTATGCGCCATCCGATGGCGCCTAACTGATTGCTTTCCTTGCGTATTTCG
>JAKAFQ010000384.1 GCA_021817875.1 Pseudomonadota bacterium | reverse complement strand
CTCCGCAGGCGGACGGCACCTGGCAGCTACAGCTCAACCGGACGAACCTTGGCCCGCCCAGCGCGACCATTAGCTATACGGGCGGTCCTACTGGCGCCACGCTCACGGACACAGCGGCATCCTTCCCCACTGCTGGCGCGGGGCTCGCAGGCCGCGTCATCGCGGCGGGCACCGTCTGGGGTGTGGCCACGAGCAACACGGCGACGGTGGTCACGCTGGCGGGCGGCTGGAAGACGGCGGCGGGCGCGGCGGGCGCGACCCCTGTGGGAGGCGCGGGCGGCGTGGGCTACGCGGTGGGGGCGGCACTGCCGACGAACGGCCAGCAGATCATCCTCAACTATGAGATCGATCTGCCCATCGTCGGCCGTGCGGACAATGCGGCCTCCGAAGCGCTCTACAGCACGCTGGCGAACAAGGGCGTGTTCGAGAACCTGATCAACAGCTCGACGATTGTTGATGCGCCGACAGCGCAGGCGCGCGCACAGGCCGACGTGAGCGAATACGGCGTGCCGCAGGAGCGCGTGACCTTCACGGTGACCGAAGACTGGGGCGGCCATCTCCGCGCCGGACAACTCTTCACTTTCGTGAACGCGATCATCCCGGACAGCGTGGGAGGATACGCGCCAGGGATCAATGGCCTCTTCCTGGCGATGCAGGTCGGCGTCCGGGGCGTGAAGGGCAACCACTGGCGGCATACCGTGACGGCGGTGCGGGTATGAGCGGCACCCAGCTAGGGCGGCGTCCGTTCACGCTGCAAGACGTGTTCGCGGTGCTGTTCCAGCCGTCCGGTTCGGCGCCTGCCAACAACCCGGCAATCACGCCGCTTCTGGCCATCGCCGATACCATGAAGCTCAGCGATGGCACGCCGTCGCTGACGGCACGTACCGGATCGTCGTGGCTCTGGAATGCCGCCGACGCCCTCTGGGGGGAGATGCTGTGGAGCTAACACTGCGCGCGCACATGGGGATCGGTGCCGAGTTCGAGCTTGCTGTCATGGACCATGATCCAGGATGCCCCGCCGACCGGATCGCCTGCGCCTGCGGCGGGCGCTTGGCTGCCCGCGCGCATGGTCACAACCTGATGACAACGGCGGGGTTGAACCTCATCGCGGCCGTCTTGGCATGGTCGGCGGAGCAAGATCAGGACGCCAACCTCGGGCACCCCCTTCTTGCTCGCAACCTCTACCCGCTCTACGGCGCCGTGGGCACCTCAGTGACGGCGCCCGCGGTCGGCGACACCCAGCTTGGCGGAGAGTCTGGACGGGCCGTACTGGCCTCGGCGGCCATCGTCGCCGGGCAGATCACATTCAACTTCTTCTTCGGCCTGACCCTGGCCGTAGGCACGATCACCGAGGCTGGCCTCTTCGCGAACGCGAACGCGACGCTGAACAACGGCATCCTCCTGGACCACGGCCTGCTCTCGACGGGGGTGGCCAAGAGCGCCGCCCAGACGGCACTCCTCACGGCGACGCTCACGGTATCGCAGTAGATCGGGTGAATGGGGTAGACTGGTGCGCGGAGGGGCTTAGCGACAGTACCAGCCTACAGCGCCGCGGTAGCCGGGCAGACGGCGCTCGCTGGCGCCGTCAACCAGTTCCTCGGGCTGCATCCGGCGGACGTGATCTACCAGGGCACGTCCCTGGTATCGAACACCGGCGCCGCGACGGGGGGCCAGCACTCCTACAGCCAGTACATCGGCCAGTCGTTCGTGCTGCCGGCCGGGCAGACCACCCTCACGCGCGCCGAACTCAACCTGCAACTCGTGAGCGCGGGCACCGACATCACCTTCGGCTTGCAGGCGGACAGCACCGGCAAGCCCTCCGGGACGAACCTGTTCACGGCGACCGTGCCGCTCGACTTCCTGGCCGCTACGGCACGCTGGGTGAGCGTGCCGCTCTACCTGACGGGGCTGACAGCGGGTGCGACCTACTGGATCGTGGCGCAGCCGGCCGGCACCTCGACCAACTACGTCCAGTGGAATACCAACGCCACGGCCTCGGGCGTGCTGGCCGTGAGCGGCGATGGTGTGACATGGACGACCGTCACAGGCACCTATTCCCTGTTCAACGTCTTCAACGCGGCTGGCGGCAATGTGCGCAATCTGATCGAGGACGTGACGGGCTCGCCCCCGGCGCCAAGCCGCTACACCGAACTGACCTACAGCAATGGGCTGGTCTCGACCGTCTACGAGTACGTGGGCAACTTCCGGAACGTGCGCACGCTCAACTACGCGGGCGGCGTGCTGACCACGGTGACGTGAGGTAGAAGCATGGGACTCGCTGACGCACTCGCCCCGAACATCGCCAACGGCCTCCGACCGTGGCGCTACGGAGCGCCCGCAAGCGCTAGCATCGGGATCACGAGCCCGACCTATGTGGCGCCAGTGGCGGCGACACGTGTGACCACAACGACCAACAGCATGCTGCTGAGTCTGACCGGCCCCGGACAGCTCCTTGTCTGCGCCTTGACGCTGTCGGGCGCTACGGCCACCATCACGGCGACGCTTGACGGTGCGCAATGGCTGTCGCTCAATGCCGTCGCCCTCCCAACGTGGTACCTCTTCGTCGGCCGTCTGGCGACCCAGCAACTCGACCGTATCTCGCTGCCGCTGCGCTTCATGGCATCCTTGACGATTGGAGTGAGCAGCATCAGCGGCGGCGGCTCTGTGACCATTGACTACGACTGGGCACCGGACTTCTAGTGGGGGAGGGATTAGCGGACCCGAATGGATCGAAAGGCGTCAGTCTCGAGCGGCTGGACGAGCGCGTGAAGGCGCATGAGCGCGAGCTCGAACTCAACCGGCGCGAGCACCAGCAAATCTTCGACCTGCTGCGGCCGCTGAGCGCGTTGCCAGGGCAACTGGCGGCGCTCTCGGCACGTTTCGACGCCTTTATCAACCAGCAGCATGGCGACGAGGGCGCCGAAGCGACGCGGAACATCATGCTCTCCTCTCTTGACGAGATGAGGACGCAGAACATCCGCTACCTGGTGCTCGCGCTCACCTCGGTGTTCATCTCTATCTTCGCGATCGCCGTCACGGTCGCGTTGACGCGCTGAGGAGGAAGGCTTAGTAGCCGGCACGGGGCACATCCAGAAGCGGACACTGATCGAGGCGGCGCACTACCCACCGCATGGGCCGCGCGAGGGCGACCCCCACTACGCGATCTTCCACGCCGCGCGGAGGCACCTGATCGACGTGCTGGGCGTTGGCTGCTGGATCGGCGGCGCGACGAAGGCGCAGATTGAAGCCGGGCTGCCCGAGGGGCATCGTTGCTATGGCGCGACGCAGCTAGAGGCCCACCATGAGGTGGCTGAGTTCGCGGGGCTCACGGAGATCGACTGGGAGAAGGTGGCCGCCGACTTCCCGCAAGCGGGCATCCACACGGACGAAGACTTTCTGCGCTTCGCCGAGAGCGAAGGAGGCCTGTCGATCCTCTGCGTCCCGCCCGATGAGCCTGTGTTCACCCAGATCGGATGGCGTCCAGCCGCCTCCATTCGCACAGGTGATCATGTGTTCGGCCATGACGGCCAGTTTCACGCGGTCACGGCGACAATGAGACGCCCCTTCAACGGTGAGCTTTTGGAGATTGATGGTTCGGCGATGACAGGGAATCACCCCGTGCTCACCATCGATGGCTGGGTACGTGCGGACCGATTAGCGACCGGGCAGATTGTGGCGAAGTTCGGGATGCTCAGCCCGGACGTGCTCAGCCTGCGAGGCGTACAGCCTGAGGTTCTCCAGCCGATTGTCATCGCGGACACCGTTGAGATGATGGACTCGCTCGGCTCGGGAGAGTCGGCGCCCCAAATGCTGCTCCATGACCCAGCGGTGCTCCATAACCTGTCGGTGCCTATCGCCGTCCCATATCCAGAAGCGGACATAGCCGCCGGGCGTCAATGTTCGGCTGTGCGGGTTGGGGTTATGGGATCGCGGGAGTGCGTTGAGCGCGATGAGTCGGCAAGCGTTCGAACAGAACCGCTGGCTTCCATAACTGCGGGTGCGCTCGAATTGAGCGCCGCACTGTCCACATGTGAGGTCGGTCGGATGCTTCAGCTTTCGCAAACGCCTGAGCCCCGAGCCACATTCCCGGGAACAAGTATGCGTGTCATGACGCGCCTTTGGAGTAATCAAATAGCCGCCGCCGCAGAGTTCGCATGTTTGGCGGATACGAGTGGCGATGTGGCCGGCGCTCGGTGGGGTCCGATCAGGAAGATTCGCGCTGTTCAGTTTCGAGGTGACGTTCACAATATCAGTGTAGCAGACTCCCAATCCTTTGTCATTGGTAATGGGCTCGTCATCCACAATTGCGACGTGCATCATCGACACGCGCAGCGCGGCATTCACGCGATCACGTATCCGGTCTGGAAGCTGGACCGGTACGCGAAAGACGGCTGGGAGTTCCTGGCCTAGAAGGAGGAGCCCATTTTGACCGCACGCATGCACCGCGCTGCCGTCGCCCTGTCCCCTATCGTGATCGGTGCGCTCACGGTGCTGGTGCAGGGCACCAGCACGCATGTTATCGACCCATGGGTCATCGCGAACGCGATCATCGCGGGCACGCTGACAGCCTTCATCAACTATCTGCGCGCCGGGAGCGACACACCGGCTCCCGGCGCACCGAAGTAGCCCCCCAGAGAGAAGGAGAACTTACTGGCCACAGTCCTCGACATCGCCACACTCAAGCCCATGCGGCTCCGCCACGGCGCCGCACAGTTCATAGAGGACGTCCGGCTGCTCAAGCACGGCGTCCTCGACCTCGGCTCGCTCTGCTCGGGCTATCGCGCCAGGCCCGACC
>JAKAFQ010000383.1 GCA_021817875.1 Pseudomonadota bacterium | reverse complement strand
GCGACGGAGATTGCGCGCGGACAAAGTGCGCAGCGCAGGGGTGGGTGCGATGCCCACGGATTTCGGGCGAGATGGATGGCATCGAGCGACGCGGTGCCGCGCGCCGGTGCCGCTCAAGATCGACGTCCGATGCTTGGGTTCGATGGCCAATAGCGGCTTTCGGGCGCGGTGTCTAAGGCGGGCATACGGCGGTAACCAGGGGGAAGCTATGTACGTTTCGAGAGAGATGCGACTTCGGGCAAGTGGTCGGCAACCGAGGGCGACGTTGTCGCGGGTCGCCCTGGTGATCGCGGTGGCGAGCGCCGCCGAGTTGATCGCCGCGAGTGCCTGCGCGGATACGGCTACGACGGCGTTGCAGGAGATCATCGTGACGGCGCAACGACGGCGTCAGAGCGCGCAAGACGTGCCGCTCGCGATCAGCGCGTTCGGCGCGGCGCAACTCGCGCGCGCGGGCGTCCGTCAAGCCGGGGACGTCGCGCAGTTGGTGCCGAATCTGATGCTCGGCACGCCGTACGGCACCGAGGCGCAACCGGTGTTCTCGCTTCGCGGCGTGACCACGAACGATTTCAGTCAAAATCAGAGCGCGCCCATCGCGATGTACGTCGACGAGGCCTATATGCCCGTCGGGGCGCTACAGGCGCTGCAGACCTTCGATCTGGCACGCGTCGAAGTGCTGCGCGGACCCCAAGGCACGCTCTACGGCATGAATGCGACCGGAGGCGCGATCAGCTTTTTCACTCGCAACCCGAGTCTGTCGTCTTACGATGGATACGCAACGGTGGGCGTTGGCAACTACAATCAACGGACCGTGCAGGCGGCGTACGGCGGCCCGATCGTACAGGATAAGTTCGGCTGGCGCGCAGCGGTCTACTACGACAAGCGTGACGGATGGCTCGACAGCATCAACCCGGGGGTTCCGCCGGAGAACGGCGTGGATGCGTTGGCGGGACGCGTGACCCTGCTGGCCAAGCCGATCAATACTCTCACGATCAACCTGAAACTGTCGGCGAGCAAGTCCGGAGGAACGCCCTACGGCGTGAAGCCGGCCAACATCATCCCCGGCATCACGGGAATCAATCCAACGCTCGGCGCGTTTCAAAATGCGGCGTTGTACGCCTACGGCAAGAGTATCAAGACGGTTGGTGGAGTCCTCAAGATCGACTGGGACTTCCTGCCCCACGCCAAGCTGACCTCGGTAACCGCATCGGACTATGGACGCTGGTTCAATGTCGGTGACGACGGCGCCGTCGGGACGGTGCTCTGGGGGCCAGATACCTACGCATCCAGCGTTCACTCTGATTCGCAGGAATTCCGGGTGGAGTCGGTGGACACTGGGGCGCTTCACTGGCTCGGTGGCGTGTATTTCGGACACTACGTCGTTCACGGATGGACTCAATACAATTATTTCGATGCGTTTCCGGGCACCATCGTCATTCCGGGGCAATCGCAGCCGCTGTACGGATTCAATCAGTGGAATTCGTATGATCAGACGCGGGAGTCGAAGGCCGTATACGCGAATCTCAGCTACGATTTGACTCATCGCGTCACGGTCCGCGGTGGGCTCCGCTATACCGTCGACGACATCAGCGTCAAGAATTTCGCGGCGCTCGAGGGCGGATTGGCCGGCCCGCCGACGTGTTACTGCATCAATATGCCGACGTTGTGGACGCAGACGATTCCCGTGATTCCAGGGACCTACGTCGATTTCAGCCCCGGAATCTTCCCGCGGAGCGCGCCGCTTCCGGAGCAGTCCCGGCGGAACAACAACATCAGCTACACGGTCGGAATGGATTGGAAGATCGCGCCCGGATTCATGTCGTATGTCAATGTCAGCACCGGCTATCGGGGCGCCGCATTCAACAGTCAGGCATTCAACTCGCCGATCGAAGTCAACTTCGCGAAGCCGGAGACACTGACCGCATATGAGGTCGGTATCAAGTCGGAGTTCGCTCACCATCGCGTGCAGCTCAACGCGGCGGTGTTCTATTACAACTACAAGAATCAGCAGTTCCTTGGAACCTCTACCGTGAACGGCGCACTTTTCTATAATGAGATCAACGCCCCAAAGTCGGCGCTCAAGGGTGGCGAACTCGAGCTGAGAGCGCAGGCAACCCACGCGCTCGAGGTGCACGCGACGGTGGGGCTCCAGGACGACAAGTACACCCAGACCTTCGTCTTCGATGGCGTGAATGTCGATGGGAACCAACTGCCGCTGGCACCCAAGGTGACGTCGACAATTGGGCTCAACTACACGATTCACGGCCTAGGAGATGGAGTGCTGGCCTTGGGCGCCGACGGGCGTTACTCGAGCAAGATCTACTGGGACCCAGCCAACACCGAGCGAGTCGCGCAAGGCGCTTACTTCGTCACGAACGCCAACGCAACGTACACCTTCGGGTCGGAAGGACAGTATGCGATCAGTGTCTGGGGTAAGAACCTCGCGAACCGGTTCTACCTCGCGTACGCATTAGCGACCCAGCAGCCAAATCAGGGAGGGTTGGGTCTCGATTATACGAATCCGGCCGAACCCCGCACCTACGGCGTTACGGCGACGTTGAAATTCTGAGGTGTCGAGTAGCGAGGCGGCGCGTCTGGAGCTCGAACGAGACCCAGTCGCGCCGCCATCCAGGCCGACCGGCGATCGACCTGGGTCAACACAGGTTCCGGGATCAGTGCAGTCGCGACGCGACCGCCAACCGGGCTCTAGGCCAGCCCTGGGCGCGCATCGAGCGCCTGCGAAACGTATCCGACGGGAGCTCGCCGAAGGCGGCACGGTAATAGTGCGCAAAACGCCCCATGTGCGCGAAGCCCCAGCGCACAGCCACCCCTTCCACAGACGCCGCGCCACGCGCGTCGGCAAGATCGCGGAATGCGCGGTCCAGTCTGGCCGCGATGAGGTACGCCTTTGGCGACGTCCCTAGAACCTCCGAGAACGCATACGACAGCGTTCTCGGGCACACCCGTGTCGCCAAGCACACGTCTCGAATCGATACGGCGTCCGCCAAATGCGATTCCATGAATTCGACCGCGCGGCCCACGATATACGCGCGGGTCGAGGGTGCCGGCAACCGGCACCGCACGCTGCTCGAATCGGCGAGCGCCAGCACGATCGAATCCAATAGCCGCTGCTGCAACGCGAGCCGAAGCCGATCGTCGTCCAATGAACTGCGTGACTCGATCAGCTCGCCGAGGATCGTGCGGACGGTGTTCTGAAAGGCCGCGATCCCTGTCGTGCCGGTCGAGTAGCACATCGGACTCGTGGTACGGGTCAAATCCTCGAACCCTGGAACGGGCTCTAGATAGGTCTTCAGGAAATCCTCGTCGATCGCTGCGATTAACAAGTTGATCGGACCGCTGCCATTGACTCTTTCGACGGAATCCCAGCGGTGGGTGACCAGCACACTCGTCTCCACCAAGCGATTGTCGTAGAAAACACCTCCACACCCCGGGAGATACGAGAAAAACACCCGGGATCCTCGCCATGGCGTGCCGCGATAATTGAAGGCATGGTCGATTCTCTCGTGGATCAGTTGCATCGGCCCCAGCCACGCCGTGCGGACGCAACCGCTGAACCGCCCCGGATGGACGCGGGAGTATTCATGGTCCCAACGGCTGAGCGCGGATCCATGGGTCCAGGCATCGGTCGTCGCAACAGAATCGATACTAACGCGCGTTGCCATCGATGTCCGGATCGTCAGGTGATTCCGCACGGCACGGAGGATCCAAGATTTCCGCCCGGCCGGGATACACTGAGAAGGGCCAAATTGTGCTCCGCGATTGTCCAACAATAATGAATGTCACGTCGGTCCGAGATTATTACAGAATCAAGAGTGCGGCTAGTCCCTGCCGGGGCGGCCGGTCTCGGTCGGTCGCATCGAGTCACCGGGTTGGTGTGCTGCCTTTTCCGGATATAGCCTCATCCGGGGATTGCTACGATCGCCCGGCAAGAGACCGTCGGGCGCGCCATGCGATATGCACGATCGAATGGAATACCCAGGTCGGCGCCTGACGACGAAGGAGGAAGTGGCCGAATGCAGGACGATTTCCAGTTGGTCAGCGAGATCTCGCAGTTACGCCGAGATTGGAGCACGGAGCGTACCCAGCAATACATTCGTGAGCTTTCGATATGGTCTGGGGAGATCGAGCTCGAGCAGAAGTTTGGGGGGCTCCAGAACCGCACATACTTCGTGAAGGATGGCGACGGAAAGCGGTACGTCGTCCGCTGCGGCTTCGACCAGTACCGGACACGCCAAACGAGCGTGGTGCAATGCACCTTGGCCGCGGCGCGCCTCGGGGTCGGCCCGAGATTGCGGTACGCGGAGCCGAACCTGACGATCACGGACTTCGTCACGGGTCCGCAGATGCAGGTATCGCAGTTGCAGGACCGGGCATTCATTGCGAACGTGATCAAAACGATCAAGGTGATGCACGAAGGTTCCGAGGCGCTCGGCGAGTCCATCAGCTATTGGTGGGCCTTCCATACGGTGCGCCGCTATCTCAAGACAATGGAGACCGGCGCGGCGCCCACGCATTGGAAGAAGTCGGAGTGGCTGGATGAGGTCCCCTTCTTTCGTGATGTCTCCTATCGACTCGAGAGGGCCATCGGTCCCTTCATACCGTGCTTCACGCACAACGACTTGACCTACGTCAACATCATGTACAGCTCGCCTGCAAAAGACGGGATCTGGCTGATCGACTGGGACGGCGGTGCCTACGGTCATCCGATGTGGGACATCGCGGAAATGAGCTTGCTGACCGGTGTCGACGATGAGTTCGATCGGTACGCCCTGACGTGCTAC
>JAKAFQ010000382.1 GCA_021817875.1 Pseudomonadota bacterium | reverse complement strand
CGGATCTTGGGGTGGCGATCGCCCTCCTCCTTGCCGGTACCGCCAAGGGTGACTCCGTGCAGCATCGATACGTGGTCTTCGATCACTGCGGTCTCGCCAACGACGAGGCCCGTCGCGTGATCGAGAAAGATACTGTGCCCGATCCGTGCTCCAGGATGAATATCGCATTGGAACACAACCGATGAGCGGCTCTGCAGGTAGTAGGCAAAGTCCTTGCGACCTTGTTCCCACAGCCAGTGAGCGAGGCGATGGGTCTGGATGGCGTGGAATCCCTTGAAGTAGTGCACCGGTTCGATGAAGCGATTCGTGGCCGGATCGCGGTCGAACGTCGCAATAATGTCCGCGCGGAAGGCGGCGCTGAGCTCCGGCTGCTCCTCGAGCGCTTGGCCGTAGGCCTGTCTAATCCGTTCCTTCGGGACATCTGCGTGGTCGAGCAGCCCCGCAAGGCGATGGATGAGCGCCGAATCCAGGCTGTCGTGGCAGAGAATCGACGAACACATGAAACCCGCGAGCTCGGGCTCTTGCCGGGCGATCGCTTCGGCCTCCTTCCGGATGCGCGTCCACACCGGATCGGCCACACCCAAGAAGAGCCCCTGTCGCTGGAGCCGACCCATGCCCTCCTCCGCGTCAATGAAACGCATGATGTGCATACCTCTTCAGCCGGGTGCGCGCCCCGGCTTTAGCCCGATCCAATAACGGACGGAGATCATCGCCCTTTGGTAGCCGCTTTCGGCCATTTCTTACGCGTGGTTCGGGACGTGCGATTCGCGCGACGCAAGCGCTGCGCGCTACGCACCGACAAGCGCCGGAAGCGCGCTGAGCGATCTGACCTCGAAGTCCGGCCTTCCGGGCAAGCGCTCTTGCCGTTGGCCGTACCTGTTGCACCAGACAACACGCATGCCGAAGGCCGATGCGGCGTAGGCATCCCAGGCGTTTGAGGACTGAAACGCGATCGCCTCGCGCCCGATCCCGAGCCGATCGACGGCAAGTTGGTAGACCTTGGGATGCGGCTTGTAGACGCCGACTTCCTCGACCGACAGGACCGCATCGAGCAACTCGCCGATGCCAGCGCTTTGTACGGCGGCTTGCAGCATCTCCGGCGAGCCGTTCGAAAGCACCGCCGTTGCGAGACCCGCCGCCTTCAGCCGCGTCAATACCTCGCGCACCTCGGGAAAGGTCTCGAGCGTGAGATACAGGTTCATCAGCCGCTCGCGCAAAGCGGGCTCGCCCAGGTTGAGCGTCTCCATGGCGAAGTCGAGCGCGTCGCCCGTCACCTGCCAAAAATCGGCATGCCGCCCCTGCAAAGCCCTCAGCCAGGTGTACTGGAGCTGCTTTTCGCGCCACAGCGCGTTCAGTCGCTCGAGCCGCTCCCCGAGCACATCGCGACAGCGCGCCGCCGCCGACGCATAGTCAAATAGCGTTCCGTACGCATCGAACACGCACGCGCGCACGCCTTCAAGCCGCTTCCCGGCCATGTCGTCGCCTCCTTCCTTCATGCACCACACCCACGCACATCCTAGAGCGTAGACCCGGCCGCGATGAGAAACGCGTCGGCCCGCGTCGGCGTCCGGATGAACCGGCCATCTCGCTTTAGTCGCGGCGGCGCCGGATTACTTACACCTGACGTGCGCTCGCGCGCCACGGCGCGTAAGGAATGCGCGACATGAGCCGACCAATCGATGACGTGCATGACTGGAGACGGAAGTGCTCAAGGGGAAAACCGCCCTCGTGACGGGATCGACCAGCGGAATCGGACTTAGCATCGCCGAAGCGTTCGCCGATCGTGGCGCGAACTTGATCTTGAATGGGCTCGGCGCGCCTGCCGAGGTCGAATCCTCGTGTAACCGCATTGCGAGCCAGTACGGCGTGCGGGTCCAGTATGACGGGGCCGACATGCGCCAGCCGGCAGCGATCGTGGCGATGATCGAGCGCGCGATCGCGGACTTCGGCGTGATCGACATTCTCGTCAACAACGCCGGTATCCAGCACGTTGCACCGATCGAGGACTTCCCGACGGACAGATGGGACGCGATCATCGCAATCAATCTCACCGCTTCTTTCCACACCATCCGAGGCGCGCTGCCGGCGATGAAGTCGCAAAAATGGGACCGCATCGTCAACGTCGCGTCGGCCCACGCGCTGGTTGCCTCGCCGTTCAAGGCGGCCTACGTCGCGGCCAAGTACGGTCTCGCCGGGCTCACCAAGACTGTTGCGCTGGAAGCGGCCGACCACGGCGTGACCTGCAATGCACTCTGCCCGGGCTACGTCCTCACTTCGCTCGTGCAAAAGCAGATCCCGGACACGGCGAGGACCCGCGGTATCAGCGAGGAGCAGGTAGTCAGGGACGTTCTACTGGCAGCGCAGCCGACCAAGCAATTCATCGGTCTCGACGAGATCGCGGCGCTCGCCACGTTCCTGGCGAGCGACGAATCGGCGTCCATCACCGGCGCAATCTTGCCGATCGACGGCGGCTGGACCGCGCACTGAGAGCTGCCGCGCATGCGCGCCGCCGAAGCTCCCCGGCTTCCGTGCGTTTCAAGGACGGCCGCCCGCGATCCAGGCGGTTCAGGCCGCTTCCTCCATCGCGCATGTCCGATCGTCGGGTCGCGGACAGGTCGTGACCGCAACGCGAGCCAGCATGGCGACTAAGTCCGGCGGCAGCACACGGCCGGCTCCGCCCGGGCAAGTGGTGCTCGTGCTTCAGGGCGGCGGCGCGCTGGGGGCTTACCAGGCCGGCGTGTACCAGGCGCTGCACGAGGCGGGGATCGAGCCGGACTGGATTATCGGCACCTCGATCGGCGCGATCAACGGGGCGCTCATCGCCGGCAATCGGGCGGACGAGCGTTGCGCGCGGCTCACCGCGTTCTGGGACGGGATCACCCGTGATATCCCGCCCGCGGCAGCGTGGTGGCTCGATGCCGGCCGATCGTTGACCCACCTCGAAACCGTCACGCACGGCATCGCCGGGTTCTTCGAGCCGAACCCGCGCGCATTCCTGGGCGTTCACACCCGGCTCGGAATCGAGGACGCGGGCTACTACCGAACTGTGGGGCTGCGCGACACGCTGCGCGAGCTCGTCGACTTCACGGAGCTGAATTCGCAGCAATGCCGGCTCTCGCTTGGTGCGGTGAGCGTCGACGGGGGCAAGATGCACTATTTCGATACACGCGATGGAGCGCTGGATATCCGGCACATCCTCGCCTCCGGCGCGCTTCCCCCCGCGTTTCCGGCGGTGGCGATCGACGGCAAGGCCTACTGGGACGGCGGGATCTACTCGAACACGCCGGTCGAGGCCGTGCTGGACGACAAACCGCGCCGCAGCTCGACGATCTTTGCCGTCCAGCTCTGGAACCCGTCTGGCCCGGAGCCCGAATCGATCTGGCAAGTGCTTGGTCGGCACAAGGAAATTCAGTACGCGAGCCGTGCGAGCAGCCACCTGCTGCGCCAGGAGCAGATTCACCGGTTGCGCCACGTGATCCGCGAGCTGGTAAGCCGGCTGCCGGACGGCGCTCACGAAGATCCGGCGGTGAAGCAACTCGCCTCCTACGGCTGTGCCACGCGCATGCATCTCGTGACTCTAACGGCCCCTCGATTGCCTGATGAAGATCTCAACAAGGACATCGATTTCAGCCGTGCGAGCGTCAACGCGCGTTGGGAAAGCGGCTATCGCGCCGCGCGCCGCGTTTTGCAAGAGCAGCCGTGGCAAAAGCAGGGAGATTTCCTCGATGGCATCGTCATCCACCATGCCGGCGCCGGCGGCATGACTTGAAGCCACGGGGACGGCGCGGCCCCCAGACAGCGGACGCCCCTGTAATCCTCACAACGCCCATTCCGACCAAGCTGCAGAAGGGCCGCGGCACTGCCCGTGGCCGGTGCGCGCGCCTGCAACCATCGAAGGAATGCCATGCTATCGGCCCATACGGGAAGACTGCTGCAGGCCTCGTTCCCCGGGGTGCTCGACGAGTCGCGGCGCGCCCACACGGAACTGTCCCCGCACGATCCTGCACTTGCGCTCATGACCGATTTCGAGCGCACGAGCCCCCGCGTGGTGGCAAGGACGGTACCGATCGACCGCGCGCTCGAGCGAATGCGATTGATGGGCGTGCGCTCCCTGTTCGTGCTTGAGCACGACGGACGACCCATCGGACTCGTGACGTCTTATGACATTCAAGGCGAAAAGCCCATGCGGGTGCTGCAGTCGCGCGACTGTCAGCTGCACAGCTGCTTGCGAGCCGACGTCGTAGTTGCCGATATGATGGAGCCCCTGGAACAGTTGCCTACGCTCGAGTTCGAGGACGTGCGCCGTGCGACCATCGCCGAGATCGCCGCGGCATTTCGCACCGAAGGCAAGACTCATCTGGTGGTAACGCAGCACCACACGAGCAGCGAAAACCCGGCAATCATACGGGGTCTCTTTTCGGCCGCCGAGCTTGAGCGGCGGCTCGGTGTGAGGTTGCAGATGTTACCCCTCGCTCGGACCTTCGCCGAGATCGAACGTGCCATTCACGGAGCGGGAACGTGAGCCTTTCCGACTCCGGAGGCCACCTGCGGGGGGCGCGGGAGCGAAGAAATTTCCTTGCCACCGGAATAAATCCGCCGCGCAGCGCGTCTTCCGAATGGAGCTCACGATGAAGCTACGCACCCTGTATGCCGCGGTGCTCGCGGCGTCCCTGCTCGGCAGCGGGACGGTCGGCGCCGCGCGCGCAGCCGAGAATTCCCCCCCGCCCGCCGCCGACCAAACGCGTGCTGCGCCGGATGCCGAAGCGCTGTTCCGCGCCCCTGCGACCGCCCACTACATAG
>JAKAFQ010000381.1 GCA_021817875.1 Pseudomonadota bacterium | reverse complement strand
CCCGGATCGCAAAACTCGCGGAATTCTGCAAGGAGCTGACCGGTGATCTGGTGCTGGTGGGCTCCAGCCTCGGGGGTTACGTCGCGGTCGCGTCTGCCTCGATGCTGCACGCGCGAGGGCTGTTCCTCATGGCGCCCGCCCTGTATTTCGCCGAGCTGCCGCCGTTGCGTGAGGGCATCGTCGACTGCGCCACGGCGGTGGTGCACGGCTGGGGGGACGATGTCGTGCCCTTCGAACACAGCGTGCGCTTCGCGCAGAGCTGCCACGCAGCGCTTCACCTTCTCGACAGTGACCACAACCTGCACAATCAGATCCCCGTCATCCAGCACCTGTTCGAGTACTTTCTGATTGCGCTCGACCTGCCCGGGCTCACGCCCGAATAGCCACGACGCAGCCCCGCGCCGCCTGCGAGGGCGGGGCCTGCGCCCAACGGGCTCGCTGCCGCCCCCAGGCACCATCCTGCCTGCGACGGTGGGGCGCCTCCGCTAAACTTCCGCGCGGACGATCGCGCCTTCTTCGGGGAACATGAACTGGTTGCTGCATCGGCTGCTCGCGCTGTGGGTGCGTTTCAAGGTGGTGCCCGAGGACGCCGGGGTGCGCCTGAGGGGCCGTGGCCATCCGGTGTGCTACGTGCTCGAGCGGCGCAGCGCCGCCGATCTGGCGGTGCTGCAGAACGTCTGCGCGCGGTTCAAGTTCCCCCGCCCGGGCAAACGTCTCGCCGGAGCCGGCGGCACTCTGCATTCGTACTTCTACCTCAGCCGCCTGCGTGGTTTCTGGAACGAGCGCCTGGACCGCCGGCCTCCGCCACAGATCGCACAGCTCCTGCGCTCGCTCGATGCGGATCCCGACCTCGACGTGGACCTGGTGCCCGTCGCGGTGTACTGGGGAAGGGCGCCGCAGCGGGAAAAGTCCTGGTTCCAGCTGTTGCTCGGAGAGAACTGGGCGCTCACCACGCGCCTGCGCAAGGTGCTGCAGGTGCTGTTCAACGGCCGCGACACGCGCGTGGAGTTCGAGGAGCCGATCTCGCTGCGCAGTCTCCTCGGGGAGGAATCCGGCCTGGCCGTGCGGGGGCGCCGCGTGACGCGCACTCTGCGGGCGCTGTACGTCCAGCGGCGCACGGCCCGCATCGGACCGGACCTGTCGCACCGACGCACGGTCGTGACCCGGCTGCTGCGCACCCGCGCCGTGCGTGCCGCCGTTGCGCAGCTGATGAGGGAGAAAGGTATTTCGCGCCGCGCGGCGCTCAGCGAAGCGGTGGGCTATGCCAAGGAAATCGCGGCCAATTATTCGCACGTGTTCGTGCGTTTCTTCGAACCGGTGCTCACCTGGCTGTGGAGTCGCCTGTACGACGGCGTCGACGTCGGACACCTCGAGACGCTGGAACGCGTGGCGCAGGGAAACGAGATCATCTACGTTCCCTGCCACCGCAGCCACATGGATTACCTGCTGCTCTCGTACGTGATCTACGTCAACGGCTACGCGGTGCCGCACATCGCCGCTGGAATCAATCTCGACCTGCCGATCGTCGGCCGGTTTCTGCGCATGGGCGGGGCCTTTTTCATCCGCCGCAGGTTCCGGGGCAATGCCCTGTACACCGTCGTGTTCATGAAGTACCTGGCGGCCATCATGGCCCGCGGCCATTCCATCGAGTATTTCATCGAGGGGGGGCGCAGCCGTACCGGCAGGCTGCTCAAGCCCAAGACCGGCATGCTGTCGATGACCGTGCGCAGCTTCCTGCGTGACCCGGTGCGACCGGTGGTGTTCGTGCCGGTGTACTTCGGCTACGAGCGCATCGTCGAGGGAGCGACCTACATCGGGGAGCTTTCCGGCAAGCCGAAGGAGAAGGAAACCGTGCTGGGGCTGGTGCGCGCGCTGCGCAAGCTCCGGGAGAAATTCGGGCGCGTGCGGGTCAATCTCGGCGAGCCGATCGCGCTCGATGAGGTTCTCGACCGGCACGGCCCATGGCGGCAGAGGCGCTTCGAGGATGAGACGCGCGTGTCCTGGGTGGCCGCGGCCGTCGACGAGCTGGCCGGGCGCATCATGTGCAACATCAACGCGGCGGCGGCGGTCACGCCGGTGAACCTTCTGGCGACGATCCTGCTGGCCCTGCCCCGGCAGGCGCTGCCCGAGGGCGACCTCGAGCGCCAGATCGATCTGTACCGTGCCCTCCTCGGCGGCATCCGCTACAGTGACCGGGTGACGGTGACCGAGTTGCCCGGGCGGGAAGTCATCGCCTATGGCGAGGCGATGAAGGTGCTGCAGCGGCACAGTCACCCGTTGGGCGACATCCTGCGCATGAGCGACGAGAGCGCCGTGCTCGCCGCCTATTTCCGTAACAACGTGCTGCACCTGTTCGCGATGCCATCGCTGATCGCGTGTGCCTTCGTGAGCAATGCCGCCGTGCGCCACGAGGACATCCGGCGCCTCGTCGGGCGGATCTATCCGTACATCGCCGCGGAGCTGTCGCTGCGCTGGAGCGAGCAGGAGCTGCCGGAGGTGGTGGACAGGGTGCTCGGGGAACTCGCGCGCCACGGCCTGATCGAGTCCGACGTGGATCGGGCCGTATGGCGCCGTCCGCCGCCCTCGACGGTGCAGGCGATGCAGCTGTCGACACTGGCCCAGGCGACCATCCAGACCGTCGAGCGATACTACCTCGCGATCGCGCTGCTGCTCGAGGCGGGATCCGGGGCCATCAGCCAGAGCGTGCTCGAGCAGCGCTGCCAGCTCGCCGCGCAGCGCATCGCCATGCTCTATGGACTGAATTCCCCGGAGTTCTTCGACCGCTCGCTGTTCGAGAATTTCATCGACCTGCTGCGCCGCCGCGGCGTGGTCCGCAGCAGCGCCACGGGAACCCTGGAGTTCGACGAAGTGTTGATGCGCGTCGCCGCCGACGCCCAGTTCGTGCTCAGCGAGCAGATCCGCCACAGCATTCTGCAGGTGACCCACGCCTAGGGGCGGTGCGCCGCCGCCGCTCAGGATGGATTCCGGCCCGGTCCCAGGGCAAGCTCGGGCGGCAGTTCGTCGCTGGCGAGCGTGTCGTCGTCGTGGCCGAGCGCCGGGATGGCCGGCAGGGTGTCGTTCGCATTGCGCGAGCGCATCGAGCGCTCATCGACATAGATCAACTCGTGCTTGCCGATCAACACCACGTCACCGTCGCGCAGGTAGCGCCGATGCACTCTCGATGACCGGACGTACAGGCCGTTGGTGCTGTTGAGATCTTCGATGATGGTGGATTGGGCGGTGGTGGTGATCTGGCAGTGGTGCCGGCTGATGAAACGGCTGTCGAGCTGCAGGTCGTTGTCCGCCGTGCGGCCGATGATGATCCGGCCCGGCGGCAGCGGGATCTCCCCGATGGTCCGGCCCGCCTCGACGACCATCAGCCGCGCCAGCGGCGGCAGCGGCGCGTCCCCGCGGGCCGGGCGCGGCGCCGCAGCGGAGGCGGTGTGCCGGTGCGGACGGGCCGAGAACTCCGTCCACTGCAGCTCGCTGACGGCATTGGCGATATCGGCGGCGGTGACCGTGCCGCGGTCGGCCGTGTAGGCGGACATCATCGCGGTATCGCACAGCGTGTTGATCAGGCGGGGCACGCCGCCCGCGTAGCGGAACACCTCGGCGTAGGTGTCCTCTTCGAAGATCCGGCGGTTGCCGGCGCCGGCCACCTCGAGCCGATGACGGATGTAGTCGGCGGTTTCGCTCTGCGACAGGGCCGAGAGGTGGAAACGCAGCCGCACCCGCTGGTTGAGCTGCACCAGCTCCGGCGCATCGAGCTTGGCGTTGAGCTCCGGCTGGCCGGCGAGGATGATCCGCAGCACCTTTTCCCGGGTGGTCTCGACTCCCGAGAGCAGGCGGATCTCCTCCAGCACGCGCAGCGAGAGGTTCTGCGCCTCATCGACGATCAGCAGTACGCGCCTGCCGGCGGCGTACTGCTCGATCAGAAACTGATTGAGCGTCGCGAGCAGCTCGCCTTTCTTCATCTTGAAGGGTGCGAAGCCGAACTGCGCGAGCACGGACTGCAGGAAATCGATCGCCGAGACCTGTGTCTGGTTGATCTGCGCGACCACCACGTCGGGCGGGATTTCCCGCAGGAAGGACTCGATCAGGGTGGTCTTGCCGGCTCCGATCTCGCCGGTGATCACCACGAAACCGTCCGCGAACCAGATGGTCGACTCCATGTACGCCTTGGCGCGGGCGTGCTGCTTCGACAGATACAGGAACTGCGGGTCGGGGCTGAGCCGGAACGGCAGATCCTTGAGTTGGAACGGCTCGATGTACATGGTGGGCTGATTATGCTATCGCGCCGGTGGAATGCGCACCCCGGGGGCCAGTGTCCGCAGCAGCCGACGCGCCAGCCGGTCGCGCTTGGCGGCCGAGTCCTCGACCAGCGTGCAGTGGCCGACTTTGCGCCCGGGCCGGGGCTGCTTGCCATAGTCGTGCAGGTGCAATCCCTCGACGGCGAGCAGTGTCCCGCGCGGCGGAACCTCGCCGATCAGGTTGATCATGGCGCTGTGCCCCAGCGCCCGGGTGGAACCGAGCGGCAGGCCGAGGATGGCGCGCAGGTGGTTCTCGAACTGGCTGGTGGCGCTGCCTTCGATGGTCCAGTGGCCGGAGTTGTGTACGCGTGGGGCCATCTCGTTGGCGATCAGCTTCCCATTGTGGACGAAGAACTCCACGGCGAGCACCCCGACATAGCGGAAATGCTCCAGACAGCGGACCAGATGGCGGGCTGCGGTGCGCTGCCACGAGGCAGGCCCGAACGGGGCGCGGGTCAGCCGCAGGATGCCATCGGCGTGCACGTTGCCGCTCA
>JAKAFQ010000380.1 GCA_021817875.1 Pseudomonadota bacterium | reverse complement strand
CAGATCGGGACGATCGATGCGCTGCTAGGCCAGCTGTGCATACGCCACGAATTGACCTTGCTGACGACGGACGCTGACTTCACGCTCGCTGCGCGGCATTGCCCGCTGCGCGTCTGGAGCCCCGCGCTCTAGGAACGGGGGTCAGTGGGCGGCCAACAGCGGGCGGTAACGGTCCGCAACTCACCACCATATCGCGGTCGGCCCAGCGATTCAGACCGCAACGAATCCGGCAAGCTTGAGTGCTCTGCCGTCGAATGTCGCTATGGCTCGGCAGCCTAACCGGCGATTGCGCGCATCGATAAGGCAATCCGCAAAATCCGCGGTCGAGTTCTTCCAAGAATATATTGCATGCTCAACTGATGGCTCGTCTTCGAAAGCCAAATCAGCCGTGTCCAATAAAGCAGAAAAGACCGTGACCACGTCTGACTTCGGCAATTCGTATCGGCTTCGCAGCACCCGTTCCATTTCCAGCAGGACCAGAAGACTAACCATTACCGGCTCGCCTCGGCTCGCCTCGCGATCGATCAATCGCCGCGCCTTCTCATACTGCAGCTGATCGTCTCGGATCAGATATCGGACGAGGACGTTGGTAGCTACGCCGAGCATCAGCGCGACAATCGCTCAACGGGCACAGTCTTCCTGTCTTTTCTATACAACATTCCCGCAAGTTCCGATACACGTTTGTTTTTCACTCGCATGACGACAACGCCGTCTGGCATCAATGTGAAGCTCATTCGGTCGCCCGTCTTCATTCCTAGGCCCGCGCCCGGGCCGCAAGATTTCAGGCTCCGAGCACCTCCGGAGAACCCGACCTTTCCTGACCACGGTACAGCGTGCGAATGACGCAAATTGCGCAGCGATTTTCGACGTCACGGCGATCGTGGAGCCGCGTGGTCCCGTAACGTGACCGGGTCCACAGGCGTAACACTTGTCACCCGTTGGGGTGACAAACATCCCGTATGCCGATGGCAGCATCGGGATCGAACACGACGCGCGCGTCGCGAGGTCGAGAGTCGCACGAGGAAATCAATCGAGGTGCCTCATGTCGTTCAGCCGATACCTGCCGATCGTTTCGTTTAATCGTCTCGGAACCTGCCGCCGCTGTATGCGCGTCTCTTTCGCCTTCGCGGCGGGGTCACTCGTTGCCACCGGCCTTGCCTACCTGTCGATGGGACCGTGCGTTGCGGTTGATGCGATCGGTGTGGCCGCAACCGGCTTTACAGCGCTTTGGATCGCACATCTCATCGCATTCTCCTGGCGGAATGCGAACTTCGATGCCGCCGGTCCATCGGTCGCCGATGGCGCGGAACGACGGCAATTCATGCTGCAGTTCGCCAAGGCGTTTGGGGCCGCGGCGCTCGTCACGGCATTGCCGATCGTCAGCGCGAAGGCACAGAGCTGCATTTCCAGGGGCGCTGTGTGTGTGCTGAACGGCACACCCTGCTGCCCCGGGGCCTCTTGCCAGGGAAAATTTCCGAATACCTACTGCCAATGAGTCAACTTGGAGGAGTACGGGTCATGGAATTGCGTTGTGTGCGAAGAATGTTGAGCCCGGCGTTTGCGGGTGCCGTGCTGTCGGGCATGGCATTGATCGGCCTCTCGGGGTGCGCGAGCATGAGCGCGCCGCTCTATGGGACCTACGTGGGCAAGGATGCCTATCAGCGCCCGGTCTATCGATATTGCACCAATGGCGGAAAGTGCATCGAGTCGCTGAGTCCGCAGATGAGCTCTTTCTCCTTCTACTACCTCACGGCGCAAAAATAGCGTTACGGCACGGATCGCCGTGGCCTCATCCCGGGCGGCGCGTCCCAGGCGCGTTGGCGGGGACGGGCGGGGGAGCGGTCGCGCGGGCGGGCTTGGAATGCGCGAGACGCAGCACGACCAATCCTCTTCCGTGCGCAGCGGGCAGCAGTCGCTCGATCAGGATGCGGTAAGGGCCGACCGAAAGGATCTGGCCTTCGTGAACGTCGGGCTGCTGGTAGAGCGCGGGCTTGCCGTCGACGCTGATCGTGAGGCTGGCGTGCAGGCCGCTGCGGCGGACCTCGCGTTCATCGAGATAGTCACCGCCGCCGACATAACCGATGCCGATGCTGAGGGGGCCGAAATTGCCCTGAGTCGAACTCGCGAGTGACCACTCGAAGCCGCGCTCGGTTTGCGAGACGCCCGGCGAAGCAGGCGACGCATGCGGCGGTGCCGGTGCCGCCCGGGCGCTCGCCGCCAGAATCGCGAGCGCCGCCGCCGGCCACACCGTCCGCGGACCCGCCAATCCCTTGTACCGGGCCGCCATCCACCGGATGCTTTTTGCCATCCCATTGCTCCGCCGGGTTGCGACGATCGATTCAGCGCAACAGCGCGGGTGTCCGGCCGCGATCCGGCGTATAGACGACCCCGTTCTCGACCAAGATGGAGTGCAGTTCGGGTTCGCTGAGGTAGAGCGGTCGTAATGCGCCCTGCCGAACCGAATCGACCAGTTCAAACCACGGCGCGCCGTCGTGCGTGAATTCCTTGGTGACGACGACTTCGTGGAGCGAGCGCGCGTCGGGGTTGCCGCTCGTGTTCACGTCCGCCATGATCGGCTGTCCGGCCTGCAGCGTCCGATCGAATTCATCCGGCGTCACCACCTTGACCTCGCCGAGCGACTGCGCGATGTAGATCATCTCCCCGCCATTCAAGCCCAGTTGTTCCACCACGTTCTGCGGCCCCGATTTCTCCACCGCGTCCTGCGGCGAGAGAGGCGGCGAACTCGGCGGGATCGGGCGCCAGGTTTCCTGGCCGATGAGGTCGGTGGCAAGCGCGGCCACGACGCCATACGGGCGTTCGGCGGCGACCGCGAGCGCAAACAGCACGCAATCCGGATAGTGGGTTTGGGACCCCGCGCTCCAAAGGTTGGGGCCGAACCCGGCGGCCGCCTCGCGCGCGAGCTGCGCGTCGTTGCTGCGCGCGACGATCCTGCGCCAGGAAACGGGATATCCGGCGGCGTCACGATACCGTGGTGTCAGCGGGAGCCGATCGAGCGCCGCGGCGAGGCTCGCGCGCTTCGCGGCCGACCAGCCGAGCTGCGCCGCGAGGTCCTCGAGTCCGTACGTCACGATCTCGTCCGGCGAGAGCTGCGCGAGCGGCGTGCATACGTGGTGCACGATGATCGCGTTCTCGGTCTCGGTGCGGTATTGGCCGGTCTCGATCGTTCCCGCAGGACACCCGGCCGACGCGAACTTCGAGATCGAGACCAGAGCGGCGGCAAGGCACCAAGTGCGACGCCGCGTGCGACGCCGGATCGGACCCCAACCGGGTGCGGCGGGTCGCATGTCAATGAACCCGCGGCGCGAGGCGCGGCACCGGCGGCTCGACCGGTGGCGGTTTCTTCGGCGTCTCGTAGACGTTCTCGATCTGCTTTTCGCGATCCGTGCGTTGCACGTCGTCGGTGGCGACCTTGCTCTGCGCTTTGGCGAGATCGTCGGAGGCGTGGGTGAGTGCGACCTCGACATTTTGCAGGTCTGCGCCGCTCGCGTGCGCCTTCTGGGTCAGGAGATCGTTGACGCGGTTCTGATCGCGCTCGGCTTCCTGCCGGTCCCGCGCCATGACCGCGGTCAATCGCCGGTATTCGGGATCGCGCGCGACCCGCTCCGGCACCACCGGTGCTGCCGTGGGTGTTCGCGGATCGATCCTCGGCGCCGCGCCGGCGAATCCGCCACCCTTGTCCGGCGTCAATCCCGCAAGTTCCGACGCAGCGGTTCTGGTGTGAGCATGTCTTGCTTTTTCGGAGGCGCCGGCCCAGGCCTTGAGATTATCCATCGCGCTCGGACCGCTCTCGCCGACCGGGCCTGCGCCGCGCAGGTGTGGGTGGGCGTTATGACGATTGAAGAGCTCGGAACCGGAGCCGGTCTTCAGCGAGTCATCGTCGTCGTTGCCGGTCTTCAGTCCGCCGCTCGAGCAACAGGCGCCATCCTTGAGCGTCGAGGCGGCGGCGTTTCGCTCGGCGAGGAATTGCGCCTTGGCGGCGGCCCGGGCTTGTGCCTGTTGTCGCTCGAGCTCCTGCTGGTGTTGCGCGAGCGCGCGCTTGCGCTGTTGTTGCTCGAGGAACAGTTGACGTTGTTGCGCCAGGTATTGCTGTCGCTGCAACATCATCTGCCGTTGCCGCATCATCTGCAGCTGATAGTAGTAATTGTAGTTCGGAGCCGGCGTCCGGTAGCCTCCAGCCCCATTGGTATTCTCGTTCTGGCAGGTGTCGCCGTAACCGACGCCGTTCAGATCGTACGAACAATCGGCGGACGCGCTGGCGGCCAGCAGCCAGCCGCCGACGAGCGCGAGCGGGATCATTCGGGCGATGAATCGGTTCTTCTCGGTTCGTCGGTTTGCGCCGTTCATCACTTCGCTCCTTGCGGGCAGTGCGCGCCGCCGCTACTGCAGCGTGTAGTCATTCCTCACGCAGAAGTCGTCCTCGGAGGGTGCCGCCGGGTCCGGAATGCATTGCGATTTGATTTCGAACCAGGGCGTGTTCTGATTGGACGTCCCGAAACTGATCCACACCGGATCCGGCGAGGTGCAGTTCGTCCAAGTCACCGTGTCGAGATTGGTCGAGCTGCCGACCGTTCCACAGTACGAGTTCGACGAGTGCGGGAGCGTTAAATGCACTTCGTCCGCGTCTTTGCCGCCCACGGTGAATTGCAGTGTGCCTCCTTGCCAGTAACTCACCTCGGCTTGCGACAAGGGGCCCCTGCCGTACCAATTGGACTGCTTCGCATCCGCGTCCGAGCAGCGCATCGTGCCGTAATTCCCGGCGCGATTACAGGCGACGTAGGACGCGAGCGTCG
>JAKAFQ010000013.1 GCA_021817875.1 Pseudomonadota bacterium | reverse complement strand
CGCTCAACGGATAAAAGGTACTCCGGGGATAACAGGCTTATTCCTCCCAAGAGTCCACATCGACGGAGGAGTTTGGCACCTCGATGTCGGCTCATCACATCCTGGGGCTGTAGCAGGTCCCAAGGGTTCGGCTGTTCGCCGATTAAAGTGGTACGCGAGCTGGGTTCAAAACGTCGTGAGACAGTTTGGTCCCTATCTTCCGTAGCCGTTGGAGATTTGAGGGTGAGCTGTCCTTAGTACGAGAGGACCGGGATGGACGCACCTCTGGTGTTCCGGTTGTCACGCCAGTGGCACTGCCGGGTAGCTATGTGCGGACGGGATAACCGCTGAAAGCATCTAAGCGGGAAGCCCCCCCCAAGATTAGATCTCCCTGGGAGCTCGACTCCCCTGAAGGGCCCACGAAGACTACGTGGTTGATAGGCTGGGTGTGTAAGGCCGGTGACGGCTTCAGCTAACCAGTACTAATTGCCCGTGAGGCTTGACCATATAACCTCAAGCGGTCTGACCGCGAGAGGATGATGCATGGAGCTGCTGGCCGCCGTAAGACGGCCATGCGTAAGGACACATGCGAGCGCGACAGGCGTCGAAACGAAACGAACCGGATGGGAGGCGCGTGCGGCCGGCGTGAGCCGGCCGCATGAACCTCGGACAGTTTGCCTGGCGGCCATAGCGAGCGGGAACCACCCGATCCCTTTCCGAACTCGGAAGTGAAAACGCTCTGCGCCGATGGTAGTGTGCCCTTCGGGCATGCGAGAGTAGGTCACTGCCAGGCTTTCAGATGCAAGACCCCCGGAGCCGCGAGGTTCCGGGGGTTTTTGCTTGGTGCCCGCGGCCGGCACCCCGTGAGAGAATGCCGATCATGACCAGCCACTCTCCGGGTAAAGCGCCGGCGGCGCCGCGGTCCGGTGCGGCCCGCCAGTGTGCCGATGCGGTGCTGCTGGTGCGGCCCGCGGCTTTCGCCTACAACCCCGAGACCGCCGCCACGAATGCTTTCCAGCGCCCTCCCGCACCTGTCGATGAAGAACCCGGCCTTGCCGCGTGCGCCGAGTTCGATGCCTTCGCCACCGCCCTGCGAAGCGAGGGAGTGAGAGTCGCGATCCTGGACGATACGCCGGTGCCGCCCACGCCCGACGCGGTATTTCCGAACAACTGGGTGAGCTTCCATGAAGACGGCACGATGGTCCTCTATCCGATGCAGGCCGAGAGCCGGCGGCGCGAGCGCCGGCGTCCCGAAGTCATCGAGTGCGTCGAGGCGCTCGGCTACAGCGTGTCGCGGGTGCTCGACCTGACGGGGCACGAGGCCCACGACCGCTATCTCGAAGGTACCGGTAGTCTGGTTCTCGATCACCGGCGCCGCATCGCATACGCCTGCATTTCTCCGCGCACCGACGCGCGAGTCTTTGCCGAGTGGTCGCGCGAGCTGCGCTACCAGCCGGTCGCGTTCCACGCCGCGGACCGCGCCGGCAAGCCGCTGTACCACACCAATGTGCTCCTCTGCATCGGCGAGCGGGCAGTCGTCGTCGGTATCGAGGCGATCGCGCCTGCCGATCGGGATCGCGTGCTCGAGAGCCTGGGCGCCAGTGGCCGCGAGATCATCGCGATCGACCAGGGACAGATCGAGCGCTTCGCGGGCAACATGCTGGAACTGGCCGCGTGGGACGAGGCGCTCGGCGAGTGCCGCGTACTGGTGATGTCCGAACGCGCCCGGCATGCCTTCTCGGATGAGGCGTTTGCGCGGCTTGCCGCCTGCACCGACACGCCGCTGGTCGTTCCGGTGCCGACCATCGAGCGACTCGGCGGCGGCAGTGTGCGCTGCATGATGGCCGAGGTGTTTGCGCCGTGACGGGCCTGCTCCTCAAGGCCGTGCTCGCCTACCTGTCGGGTTCTGTCATCGGAAGCCTGGTCGTCGGGCGGCTGCGCGGCGGGGTCGACATCCGCGAGCTCGGCAGTGGCAACGCCGGTGGCACCAACGCACTGCGGACCCAGGGCAAGGCATTCGCGTTCTGGGTGATGCTGATCGATATCGGCAAAGGCTGGTGGGCCGCGGGTCCTCTGGCGCAGGCCCGCCTGCCCGGTCTCGCCAGCCCGCCGGAGTGGCAGGCGTGGTCGGCGGCGGCGTGCGCCGTCGCGGTGATGCTGGGACACATCTACCCGATCTGGTACGGTTTCCGGGGGGGCAAGGGAGTGGCGACCCTGCTGGGGACAGTGCTTGGCGCCGTGCCCAGGCTGCTGCTGCCGGTGCTTGCCGTATGGCTGCTGACCGCGATGCTCTCGGGCTATGTGGGGCTTGCTTCCATGCTGGCTGCGATCGCGCTGCCAGTGCTGGCCGGCAGGGTCCACGTCCACGGGCCGCTGCTGCTGTTTGCCGCAGTGGGAGCCCTGCTGATCGTGTTTACCCACCGAGCCAACATCGTGCGCATGCGCGCGGGCACCGAGCCGCGTGCCCGCCGTTTGTGGCTGTTCGCGCCCCGGGCGAGGTCGTCCTGATGGATGCCGGGTCGGATGGCCCGGGAGGCTCGCCTGCCGGCGTGGACAGTCAGCCGCTTGCGGCCCGGGTATTCGCGTGCCTGGCCGACGGCCGGTTCCACTCCGGTGAAGCGCTCGCAGGCGAGTTGGGCGTCAGCCGCAGCGCGGTCTGGAAGGCGGTGCGCGCGCTGCGCGGGCTCGGCGTGACACTGCATGCCGTGCGCAACCGGGGCTACCGTCTGCGCGCCGGGGGCGAAGCGCTCGATGCCGAGCGGATCCGGGAAGGGCTGCCGCCGTCCGTACGGCACAGCGTGCGCGCCCTGGAGACGGCGTGGACCGTCGAGTCCACCAACAGTGTGCTGCTGGCGAGGCCCAACCCGCCCTTCGGGGCGTGCGAGGTGTTTCTCGCGGAATATCAGAGTGCCGGCCGGGGCCGGCGGGGCCGCGCTTGGCTGGCGCCGCCCGGCGGTGCGATCTGCCTGTCGCTCGGCTGGAGTTTCCGCGAGGTGCCGCGGGATCTGGGGGCGCTCGGGCTCGCGATCGGGGTTTGCACGCTGCGCGCACTGCGCGCTGTCGGGTTGCAGGCCGGCCGCCTGAAGTGGCCGAACGACATCCTGGTGGAGGGGCGCAAGCTCGGCGGCATCCTGATCGAGCTGCGTGCCGAATCGGCCGGCCCGGCCTGCGTGGTCATCGGTGTCGGACTCAACGTGGCGCTCGGCGAGCCGCTGCTGGCGCAGATCGCGCAGACGGGTGTGGCGGCCACCGACCTCGTCTCCTCGGGCCTGCCGCAACCCTCGCGCAATGCGCTCGCCGCCGCTCTCATTGGCGAGGTGACAGAAGGATTGAGGCGCTTCGAGAGCGAGGCCATGCGGCCTTTCCTCGAGGAGTGGCGCGCCGCCGATGCCCTGCACGGCCTGCAGATTCAGGTCCACACCGTGTCGGGCCGTGTGAGCGGCTGGGCCAAGGGCATCGACCTGCACGGTGCCCTGATGGTTGAGACGCCCCAGGGGATCCAGCGCTTCGTCTCCGGCGAGGTCACCGTCAGGCTCGCGCAGTGATTCTGCTGATCGACATCGGCAATACGCGGATCAAGTGGGCGTCTGTGGCCGACGGGCGGTTCGGCCGGGTGCGTGCCGCCGGTCACGCTGCCTGGCGCGTCCGGGACTTCGAGCAGCTGTTTGGTGCCGCCGCGGGCGTCGATCGCGTTGTGGTCTCGAGCGTCGCCTCCCGCAAGATCAACGGCAGGCTCTCGCTCGCCGCCCGTCGCGTGGCCGCGCCATCGCCGGAATTCGTGGCGACGCCGCGGCGCGCCTGCGGGGTCACGGCCGCGTATCGCGAACCCTGGCGGCTCGGCGTCGACCGGTTCCTCGCAATGGTCGGCGCACATGCGCAAGCGGCCCGCTCCACGTGCATCGTCGGCGTGGGTACCGCGATGACGATCGACCTGCTGGACGGGACGGGCCGCCACCGGGGTGGTGCGATCATTCCAGCGCCGCCATTGATGGTGTCGAGCCTCCTGCAGGGCACGAGCGGTATCCGCGCGCGTGCCCGAGGCGGGCCGGCCGGCCGGGGAGCCGCCCTGTTCGCGCGCTCGACGCGGGCGGCGGTCGAACAGGGAGCCCGGTATGCGGCGGCCGCCATGGTGGAGCGGGCCGTGCGCGAGGCGCGCACGCTGCTCGGCCGCGCGCCGCGGGTCATTCTGACCGGTGGGGGTGCGCGCGAGGTGCAGGCGCTGATCCGGGTTTCGAACACCCTGATGCCCGATCTCGTGCTGCGGGGTCTGGCGGTATGGGCGGCTCAGGGCCGAGAATCACGCAGCCGGACCTAGAGATTCTCCGTCATGCGTGCCGCCTTCCTCGCGCTGCTGCTCGTCAATCTGATGTATCTGGCCTGGGCCGTATGGGTCGACGCGCCCGCGCTTCCGCCGGACACGAGCGCGGTTCTGCCGCGCCTGCGGCTGGTCGCCGAGCCGTCCCTGGGCAGCCCTCCCGCCGCCCGGCCGCCGTCCACACCCGACCTGGCCGCTTCCCCGATCGCGCCCCCATCGGCAGTCGCTCCTGCCGCCCAGTGCGTGTCGGTGGGCCCCTTCAACAACGATGCCGATGTCGCGCGTGCCGCTGCGTTGCTGAGCGCACAGCAGCTTCAGCCCCGCGAGCGCGTGGTGCAGAGCCCGCCGGTGCGCTGGTACTGGGTCTACCTGCACCAGCCGGGCAGCGCGGCAGGGACAAAGCAGGTGCTGCAACGGCTGAAGCGTGCCGGGATCCAGGGAGCGGCCCCCATGGCGATGGCCGGTGAGCAGCGGCTCTCCCTCGGCATGTTCCAGGACCCAAAGCTGGCGAGGCAGCAGCAGCGGCTTGCCCGAGCGAAAGGCTTTCAGCCCGTGCTCACGGAACGCCTGGTGTCGAAGCCCGCCTACTGGCTCGATGTCTGGGTCGTCGGCGGGACCGATGGCCCGCCGCTGGCGGCACTGAAGGCGGAAGCGGGGACCCCGATTGCCTGGCAGTCCTGTCCGCCCGGCGAGACGCCAGCGGTCCAGCCGAATACCCCGCAGGCGGTCTCACCGGGGTTGCCCGCGCCGGAGCCCACCGTCACGGCCGCTCCCAGCAATCCCGCAGCCCCCGCCAGTCCCTAGCGTGACGCGGGTTGCGGCCGCTTCCGGGGCACCGCACGGTTCCCGGACCGGTACAATCTGCGTCCCGCTCCGCGCGGGACGCCGTCCGACGCCGGCTTAGCTCAGTGGTAGAGCAGCGGTTTTGTAAACCGTTGGTCGGGGGTTCAAGTCCCTCAGCCGGCACCAATTTTCATCAATAAAATCAATAAACTAGATACGCTCTTCCGAGGCGACCATCGGATAACCGTCCGACTGTGCCTAAAACGTGCCCAAGCTTTCGAGATTACCGGCGTAGACGGCGAGATGGTTGGCGGCGAGGTGCGCGTAACGGCGCACCATGCGCTCGCTCTCCCAGCCCGCGAGCTCCTGCAAGGCGAAAAGCGGAGTCCCGGCCTGCACGTGCCACGACGCCCAGGTGTGCCTGAGGTCGTGCCACTTGAAGTCCGCAATCCCGACACGCTTGAGCGCCTTGTACCACGCCTTCGTCGAGAGCTGCCCGACGGGCGCGCCTTCGTAGGTGAAGACACGCTCGGCGTGCTGTCCCCTTTGCCGCTCGAGCACCTCGATCGCCGCTCCATTCAGCGGCACGGCGATGGCCTTGCGCGCCTTCGCCTGATCGGGATGGACCCACGCCAGCTTGCGCTCGAGATCGACCTGCTCCCAGGTGAGCCCGGTCACGTTGGCGGCTCTGAGCCCTGTCGCCAGGGTGAACGTCGCCATGTCCCTGAGATGCGGCGGCAACTCCTTGAGCAATGCCGCCGCCTGGTCGTGAGTCAGAAAGCGGATCCGCCGCGTGGGCTCTTTCAAGAGCCGCACGGTGGGTGCCCGATCCAACCACTCCCAGTCGCGAGTGCACTTGCGCAGGATTGACCGAATGAGTGAGAGCGTGCGGTTTACGGTTGCGTTGCTGCATCCTTCCGCCTGCTTCGCTTCGCTGATCGCATCGATGAGGGCTCGGTTGATACTCTCGAGATCCCGATTGGCCAGAAAGCGATCGAGCCAACGCAGCTTCTGCCTGTCATCCTCGAGCGTGGCCTTGTGAGCCTGCTCGCGGAGCCAGCGTACCGCCGCGTCCTGCCAGATTCGCTTTGGCCGCTCCCCCAGCCGCTGGCGCCGCCAGACTTCGCTTCTCAGCTTGTCGTGCAGCGCCTGCGCCTGGGCCTTGTTGGCGGTCTCAGCAGATCGGCGTACTCGCTCACCACTGGGGGTGTAGAAGTCGATCCACCAGACCGCACCGCGCTTTCTAAGTGACATACAGCCTCCTGTGAGGTAGTCACTTGCAGCGCTTGCCGCCTCACAGGATACAGCGAGCGCACGAACTCGGCGAGATCGGATTCAAGGAAGACCCAGCGCCGACCGACCTTGGCTCCCGGGATGAGTCCGCGTTTAGTCCGCGAGCGCACCTCTTCGGGGTGCATGTGCAGAAACGACGCTGCGTCATCGAGGCTGAGAGATCTCACGGCGTACCGGACGCGTCATCGGACGTTAGCGTTCGAGGATCGGGAAACTCAGAATCTGATTCTCCTGAGCGATCCGGACAGAAGATTTGTCGCATCCGTAATCGTTCGAGATGCTCGCGTCGACCGGGCGAACAACGTGATCGATGGGACCGAGAGCGCCGACACGGCGGGTGGCGCAGTTGCAGCTCTCGCTGCTGGGGTTCCGGGCTGAAGCGGGTCAAAGTCGCGGCGCCCACGCGACCCTCGTCGTTGCCCAACCAGAGGAGCACCTCATGCCGGCGCCATCCAATCCGCCGTCCATGAAACCGTTGTTTGCTTGGGAACCGTCCCAGGAGCGTCAGCGCCGCGAGGACCCACTGCGGGCGTCGCGTCAGTCGCGCGACGTCATGGTCAGTGAGAATCTCCTGACACGATGGAAGACGCTCGTTGACCCACCTCGAGAGTGACACGCGCTCTGCGGTCGTCCCATCGAGCCTTTCGGGTCGGGACTCGTCGATGGCCATGATGAACTCGGTTCATGTGTGGTTCCGGCCGTTCAGAGACGAGTTGTCACGCAGGTGTGATGATGACATCAGAGGGCAAATCTTGAACTCGATGTTTCGCCGAATTAACGGCGAAACAGACCCACCGCGTGATCGGTCGATTGATGGACGCTTGATGCCATGACCTAGGGTACCGGTGGTCCCGACGCCAACCGCAGCGGGTCACAGACGGAGGGACTTTGGATCAATCAGCAGGGTACGCAAACCGGTGAACTTGCTTTCGCGCACCTCGACGACGAGTGCTCTGGCACGCTGGCTCCTGTGTCGTAGCGAGACGATGAGCGTCGTCGGAATTACATGAGGGCACTGGGGACGGAGTCACCCGGCCGATCGTGAGCGTTCCTGAAGCAGCATTCAATACGAAAGACGTGGAAGGGGGGGAGGACGCAATGGTTCGGCATTCATGGGCAGCGGGTCCCTGCAACGCGACCGGTGGCCGAGGCTGCTCCTCGGAGTTCAGCGTCGGCGACCAAGAATGCAATTCGATGAAGGTCATAAAGGGCGTCGCCGTCATCACGCGCGGCGGCGCTCAGCAGGCGATCCCAGAAGATCTGCCGATTCTCGCACCGCGGACGCAACCACAGATGCTGCTGATCAGCGATTCTCCAAAGCTCGTGCAGGCGGAAGTCCCCGATGATCTCTGCGACCTCGGCGGGCATTCCGAGCAGGATTGTGGCAAGGCAGATGTCCTGGCGGGCCGTATACCATGCAACGGTGAGCACATCCCGGGCCAGGTCCGTGGCAATGATCCACGGAAAGACGCTCGCTTGGAGATCCTGGTAATCCAACCGCCCACCATTCTGGGCTTTGCGCCACCAGATCGAATTACCGAACTGAAAGTCAGCGAGAATGAACGGGCACCGGCTCGCTCTGCGGCGCACTTGCGTATCCGTGGTGAGCCAAAAAGCTCGGTGACCCCGCAAGATCTCGGGCAATGCATGCGCACCGCCCGAACGGACTGCGCGGGCCAAACTCTCCAGGTAGCGCTGATTGAACTCATGGATGAGCTCAAGGCACGGCCCGCCAATCCAACGGGATGGAGCTACTGGAGCTGGAGTCTCGAATTCAGGTTGATTCCCGGATTGCTTGGACATTGTCGCTCTCCCGAATCGCGTGTCACCAATCTACTCCTCCCCTCGTGAGAGAGAACCTCGCATTTCTGATGATTTTCGGTACCAATTCAGGCTTGACAGGAACAACGGACAGCGGGAGCGTGTGTCGATGATGGATACCACGCAAATGGACCCGGTTCTGCGCGACTGCAGACGCTACCAGCTTGCGCTCAACCTTATGGTGCACCAGGCACGTACTCAGACGATTACAGCGTTGACCAGCCTCTCGCGCCATCAACTCGCAACGCTTCGGCAGCGCTGTCGTATCCCGGAGCAAATGCGTCACCGCGGGCCTTCTCCGCGTTCATTGGATCGCTTCACGCACTCGCTGCGGGCACGCAGCGAAGGGGCGACGATTGCAGCGTTCTGCCACGCGTATCGAATCCTTCCAATGCGAGCTACCTCGCGCACGGCACGCCGCAATCGACTGACCCTCGAGTTCGGGGAACGGTTATGCGCGGCATACGAGGCATACTGCGCGTGCTTCCCGCATTCAGGCATCGCGATCGAGGAATTCCTCTCGCTTGTCCTCGGAATTACGGAAGACGGCGAGATTGAACTTGGGCGGTGCTCCTCGTGTAATGGCACGGTTCTCATCGACCGTCTCGCGCCTCGTAGGCCGACCTGCGCTCAATGTCAAGGCATTCAGACGCGTGAATCCAATCCAGTCATGAACGCAATTAATCGAGGATCTTCCAAAGAATCACGGTGCCACAGCGAGGAGCGTCCAGATTCGGTAGGGAAAACGGTGCTTGGCACTAGGCCCGAATGTCAGTCGAATCATTCCGTTCAAATCACATCGGCCTAGGTTTGTCGCGACGCCGCCGAATTCGTGCATGACGCATACAGTATGCGTCGCGCCTCGCTACTGCATGGACGACTGGCGCGGGATGCGGCGAACATGACGAGCGTGGGCAGGAGGAAACCAAGGCTCGGTGTCGAAGTCCGCATGGGGGACCCACAGGATCCCTCTAATGGACATTTTCTTCGAGAACGGGGGACGCACGTCGCGTGCCACACGCCGACGTCCGCGGGGTTGCCCATGTCGACTGCACGAACGTAAGCGTCATGCTGAGCTTTCAATTACCCATAAGTTCGGCTCCCATTTGGAAGCCGATCTCGATATCGGTGAGGCGAGACATTCCGCGCCAGATGACTATATTGCCTGGCGGAGGATCACTGGCGCGATCGAGATAGCCACCGAGGCGGGCGAGCTGTAGCAGACAGGCCTGTAGAGAGGGTGGTCGATCCGGAGGCGAACGCCGACGTTCGGGCGCGAGACGGTTGAGCAATGCTATTTCCAATGCAGTGAACGCAAGAGTGGCCTTGACCTGTCGGGTGGAGCGATTGAGCATCGTGAGCCAGAAGATGCGCCAGCTCAATATGCAGAATGCCGCCAACAGATTAACCAGCCGTTCGGCGGTGCGTAGCTTCGACCGCTCAGCTTGGCAGCCAGATTTGAGGATCTTGTGAAAGGTCTCAATCTTCCAACGATGCGCGTACCACTCGAGCTTCTCGACCGTTTCGGCTCGGGAGGTGACCGGCAGGTTGGTGATCAGTTTCCAGTCAATCGGATCGCGGTCTCGCGGCTTGCCGCGCTCGGTCGCGTGCAACACGGTAAGCTTGAGTGTCGGATAGCGGCTCTGTTTGCCGATCGGAGGCAACACCCGGATCCGCCTAAACTTCAGTTCAAGGACGGCTTGCGATATTTCGCCATGACGGTCCCGCACCTCAATCCGATGCAGGCCCTTACAGTCGACCTCTTCCATCTCGGTAGCGATCGTATGTTCACCGTCGCCAGCCAGACGATCCACGCAGGTACGAAGTAGAAAGTGGGTGCCAGCATCTTGGGCCGTGCAGAACAGCTCGTAGATGTCGCTCTCGCGGTCCCCGATGTGCACGCATCGAGCTGCATCGCCCAGCAAGTCCGTGGATTGTCGCAAATTCTCCAACCACCGAATGCTCTCCTTCTCTTCAATCGGCACTCGCGTTGGGTTGATCTTCTTCTTCAGCGCATTCGTACCTTTGAACTTCTTCCTGGACCAGAACTTGATCGCCGTGAGTCCGAGCGGCAAGCCTTCGGTCGTCACCGCCAGACTCGAGTGCATAAGGATGCCGCACGCGGTGTACAGCCGCGGAGTTCCATTCCGGTAGGCGCCGGCAACGCTGATGCGCGTTTTGCCCACTGCCTCAACATCTTCCCTCTGGTAACTGAACTCCGTCGTGTCGTGCATCACGAGGATCGGCCCGCTCGTGGCCGCTACGCGCTCTCGAGTCGCCTGAAAGTGGCCACCGAGAATCTCAGCTTCGCTGACCCGATCATTGTCGAAAAATCGATACGCGGCCTTGGTGTTCGCCCAATCCTGGCACACCAACGGAATACTATCGCCGGGACTCGACGAGAGCTGCTCGAGCAAGGATCGAAATCGTTTCCCAAGTCGCTCATCCTTGAAGCGACAGTCGGCAAGTTCGCTATCAACCCACGCGCTCCGTGCTCTTTCGTAGGCGACAGCAATCCGCCGGCGCGTTCGAACATCCCCGTTCGGCATATAGCACCGTGTGGTAGTTGCACACGGAACATCCGCATCTCATCTTCTAGAATTACTTGCAAGATATATTTCTAACACACTGCCGCGGCGAGGAATTGTGGGTAATTGAAAGCTCCGCGTGACGCTTACGCACGAACTGCCAGGAATGGTGCTTCAACTTGTGCCGGATCGGTTACAGGCGTAAATTCTTCGAAAATCGCCGGCCGGATACGGTGCGGCATACAGCTGTGGTCTATTGCACCTACGCCCTCGGCAAGGACAATACTTAGATTGCGGCCGAAGTTGTGAGCCATTGCTACACACAGTTGCTGCATATCCAGGGTACGACTCCGCTTCCGTCTGTGGTCGCGGCCCATGCCCGAAGATACCTGAGTTCCTGTCCCTTAGCGCGCCCATTTCCCCTGCGGGTCCGATTTGCTGAAAATCCACGCTGTGATACCGCACTGGATCTCGTGGACTTCTACACTCCAAGCACTCTAGTTCTCAGTGCGGCGAGGGGTTCAATTACGACCGGGTACGACACACAGACCTGAAGGGGAACTCGTCATGACAGCGGTGCTGAACGGCCATCGGTGTTCACCCTCGACAAGGCCAGAATCACACAGATACCAGGCGATCCGTGGTAGCCCGGCAAGCGTCGCTGTTATCCTCAGATTACTTGCGCTATTACTCCTTGTCCCGGGTCGGGCTATGGGAGTCGGGAAACCAGCGCCATCAAAAGTGGCTGAATCCTTACTTGGTTTCGGCTTCAATACGGCTAAACTTCTTTGGGTTTCAGCAGCAAACAGTCATAGAGCGAAGTCGTCAGGCAGCCAGTTCACGACGCTTGCGCAGACTATACAGCAGGCACTTGAGCAGGGCCGCGCTACTGCCGCGGTCGTCCGGGGACCATTTAACGTAGGCTCTGCGGCGATCGGACTTGTGGGACTTACGGCACGCGATCCTAAGACTAGGTTTGTAGCCGGCGTTGCAGCTTGGGGCGCCAAGGAGACGGGTGATTATGTCGCCGACAAGGTAACGACTTACACGCACAATGAGGTATTAGGAATTCTCGCCCGTGGTCTCCACGACAGCGATATGACGCCTACCGAACTAATGAAACTGACTCCTGACGAATTGTCAAAAAAGGTGCAAGACCTTGAGATCGGAGGACAGAAGCTAAGCGTCGCGTTGCGCGGGATACCCGGAGCGGAGCAAATGCTCCAGGCGCAAGTGCGGAATCTCGCAATGAATTCCGATCTTGCGACGTTAGAGACCGTGAAGCGAAACACCGGCACATTGGCCGAAATAAGGAAGAAGCTTACGAGGACACATAGAGAACTTACAAAGTACACGCAGACAGTGGACAATGAACTCGATCGTGTCGGAATTGATCTTGCTAAAATTCGTGCTACCACTACCGACATACAACGTCAAACCAAGGCGGTCTGGAAGGGCGTTGAGGGAAACGCAGTGGCACTTAACGATATGTCGCAAATCGAGTATATGGGGTGGAGCACAAGTCAGAAGTTGGCAGCATTACAATCTGGCATGTTTGCTGGTATTCCACATAGAGTCAGATCTCACCTGATCACTAAGCTCGAGCGGCAGCAAATGCAAGAACGGGAAGTCTCAGAGTTAAGATCAGATGCGAGCTCAATGGGAAATCTCGCTACGATTGCCAAAAACTTTAATGTCGACCCGCATATCGTGCGCGGGCTTCAAGCAGCGCAAATAATTGCAGACGGCATTGCGGACTACACAGACCCCTTGGGCGCGGTCGCTACTCTCAGCGCTCTGGCGGGGCTCGGTAACGGTGGTGGACAGAATTCCACGGTCATGGCTGAACTTGGGCAGATCAATGAGAAGCTTAATAAGGTCCTCAAGTTGCAGAAACAGACGCTTCAAGCGATAAGTGAACTGTCGCAGCAACTCAGCTCGTTTAGATCAGAAATGCTGACCAAGATGCGAGGCATTGAAAAGACTGCGCTTTTAAGCGTTTCCCTCCTGAAGTCAGCGCAGAAGCAGCGGTGGATCGACTGCGCGGCGATCATAAACGGTCCAATGAACAAGGTGCCCCGTTTCAGCTCGATATCGGTACTGGAACACGTGCTCCATGCTTCCTCTTCGAGTCGCAGGCTAAACGGATGTTTGCATGTTTATAAGGATACGTTCGATGCGTATATAAAGGGGGGTGACTGGGACGACTTGCTTGTTGATGAAAGGGTTTTTCCGAGCATAAATCTGACAGATCTTGAGAAGGATCAGAGGCGTAACAACCAGGAGGCGGAAAAGAGAATTAAAATGTATGAGGCTGCGCGGAAGTACTTGCTGGCCAAACTGGCCAGCGAGCCCCCAGGGAGCATTCCGGGTGACCTGCTTCGTTTGGCGCTTCCGGTGATGACGGCCCCCGCAGCCCGAGAATTGGCAGCACGACTTCGGTCGCGTTCTATCCACAAGCGCTTGACGCATTATAAATGCGGAGATCAGGAACTCTTGACGCCTGGAGTTCACGCAATACTCTGCTCGCGTCATCAGGCGAATGGCTCTCCAATTCCAGATCAGTGGATGACGGTTATTAATCCTGTGCTACTGGGTCCCGAGAGCTACGCGCTTATTGACGATGGCCTTGCGATTTCGACGCTCGCAGAGTTTGCCTGGCGACATGCCAAGGACGCTCCGTATATTTTAGTTAGTCGTCGTGCCGTGCGGAACGCATCAATCGCTGGCCTATCTCCTGCGATGAGACGTGCTTTGTCGGAACGGAATGGCATTCGTCTATTGAGGCGACTCAGTTGGCTGGCAGATGACCTCGTTGTAGAACAAAGCGTAGAGTCTAGCGGTTATACTGCAGAGCTTATTGAAGGCGACCTATATGTGCCAAAGCGAAGAGCGCTGGTGTCGTCAGTGACTGCGAAGTCTCCGGTACTTCAGCAGCGTGCGTTTGACGCAATCAAAGTGAACAGGCGGCTCGCGAGAAACGTGGTTATGCTTGCGTTGCGACAAGCGTTTCGTGACTCAAAAGGCGGCCGATTGGCTGCTCAGGAGCTATCGTATTATCAAACACGATATTTCCAGGGTATTACAGATATGGAGACACCCGACGGGTGCGCCGGGGAGAAGTTCACGCGTGGGATACTGAATGAGATGTTTCCAAATTGGACTTTTGCGTTCCTGAGAAACCCTAACGACACTAGAGCTGCGGTGAAAAGGTGCAAGGAGACGAAAGGAAACAGGGGAACTGGGGTATATGCCATTGTCTCGGGTTTGGCGGTGCGGCTTCCTGACCCTTTGGCGCTGACTTATGGAGATTTTCAGGTGCCCAAGGGTCTTCGACGGGCAGTGTGGTATCGGGATCGCGTTATGGACGCCCTGGTTGATCGGAGGATCGGCAAAATGGTGAAGCAGATTGTAAAGAATTACGCGGGAAGTCAGCAAGGACGATTGACGAGCGGTAAGATGGATCTGGAGTTGCTAAATAATGTGAGTGGGTAGAGGAGAAATTCGGACCATAGCTCCAGATCACTAGCGGATATGGTGCTAACAAGAACTCGCTGCTTGTTACCGGTTAAGTGGAGTAACGAGCTATAATGATAGTTTTTGCGTGTTGACGGGCTTCGCCTAATCTGGCGAAGTCCGCTGGACGGAGTGGCGGATTGCGGTGGTGGCCCGGAGTTGCGTTCGGTGCAATTAATGCGTTTCCCAGTAACTGAGACTTGCGGTGAATGGTGGTCTTTATGAGGCTCAACAAGGTGGCTATGGCATTTGCGCTTTCTTGGTTGATTGCAGCGCCGGCCTTGGCGGCGTACGAGCTGTTTCACGTCCCCCACCCATACGTTTACGACCAAGATGCGGTCGTGTTCTGCACTAGAATTATCCCGGCGAAAATGTGGCATGCGCCTGGTGGGCACATGGGACTTAGTTTTGCGCAGTGCGCTGGGCAAACTGATTTTGACGGTGCTGTCGCTGCGGTGGCTAGGCAGACGCTTGATCCGCGCCTGAAACAGTTAGCTAAGGAGCTTGCGCAGGCGAAAAGAAACGACGCAGTACTTACGGCAACTGTGGATGCGCTCAAGGCCGAGGTGGAAGGTTTGCAGAAAGAGAGCAAGAAGGACGCCGCTAATTAGCGGAGTGGTGTTTGGGCGCCAGGTGCATCAGGAACAGCATCGAGCTGTCAGTGATCCGGGGTAGACCGGGTCCAAGGCGCCCAGCCAGACCCTTCTGCTTATGCTCGCGCTTTCATTCGTTCCTGAAACTCTGTTCTAGATCAGGGTGTGCGACCCGGCCGATTACGGAATGACCGGGCCAGAGAGGTTCGCGCTCTGCCAGCCTCGTCTGATTACCTGGAGAATACGCCCAACAGAGTGCGATAGGCGGTCAGTGCTAGCATGCTTCCGAGCGAGAATGCCGCCATATCCCAGAAGGAAAAATGAGGCAGGTTCCCCGATAGCCGCAGAATTACTGCGGCCGCAAATCCGAAGACGGCCACGGCCGTCAGGATAAGACTCACGAGCGGCTCGAGGACGAGAAGTATCGCGAGAACGGGTACGCGAGCGATTTCCCATAGGAGGCGCACGCAGATTGTTGTCCACGACCGGCGTACGGTTCGGGGATAGGGAATCTCGTTTCGCATGGTCAGGGAATTCATGGCTCGCTTCCTATCCGACGATTCAACCCAGAAATCGGGAACTCAGCGGTTCGTATTCGTGCAAGCTGTCAACGCCGTCGCAGACGTCGACTGAGACGTTAGGGAGAAAGTTTTGCCGTGAGTAGATGAACTGCTCCGGGCGGGTACGGGAGTATCGCCCCATCTTCCGCGAAACTCCCATACCCCGATCAGCGGCGCACGTGGTCCGATAGGTGCACTTCGAATCACCCCGAGGGTGTGCCATGAGGACGGATCGTCGAGAGTTTTCGCATCGGGCGATAAGCATCGGAATTGGCGTGGCGATGATCGCCGTCTGCGCACCGGCCCTGGCGCAGTCCTCGCCCTTCCTCACCGGTGCGAACGCGCTGCAGACCAATATCCTCGCTTGGGCGACGCCGATCGCCATCATTCTCGTCATGGTGCTGGGCGTCATGGCGATGGCGAATCGGATCTCCTGGGGTTGGCCGATCGCCGCCATCATCGGAATTGCCATCGTTTTTGGCGCCCCGCAGATCGTGACGTGGGTGCGTGGGATGTTCGGCGTGTAGGTGTCCCATGGGTACGCGCAACGCCGGGCTTACCGCCGATCCGCTCTTCGTCGCGGTGACCCGTCCGGCGATGCGCTGGGGCGTCACCTTCTCGGCGCTGCTGCTCAATCTCGTAGTCACGATGGAGGTCTTCCTGCTGACGAAGAACCTCCTGACATTGCTGCTCTTCATCCCGATCCATGGGATTTTCGCGCTGCTGTGCCTGCGCGATCCGCGGATCTTCGACCTCCTGCTCCTCTGGGGACGCACGCGCGTTCCCGCGTACGCCGGCAATTTCCGCTACTGGCGCGCGAGCAGTTACAGCGCACTGGTCCTCGATCTGCCGACCCGCCGTGACCGGCGTCGGGCGGTACCGGATCTATCTGTCGGGCGGACGCAGGGCATTGCGCGATCGCTCGCCGGGAGGGTGCCATGACAGCGCCGGCGGAGCGTATCGCGGTTGCCCGGCGGGAGATGCCGGCGGCGCGGCACATTCCATACGTCGCACATGTCGCGGACACCGTCGTTCGCACCGGTGGGGGGGAGTACGTCCAGGTCTATCGGCTGAGCGGCGCCAGCTTCGAGAGCGAGGACGACGACACGCTGAACAGCTGGCATGAGCGGCTGAATGTGACTTGGCGGAACATCGCGAGTCCCAATCTCGCGCTGTGGACCCACGTCATCCGCAGGCGCGAGCGCACCGCGGCAGCTCAGGCGTCGGGATCCGGATTCGCGGGCCGACTCGCCGAGAAGTACCAGCGCCGCCTCGCGGGCGAGACGCTCATGGTGAACGAGCTCTATCTCTCGACGGTGTACCGGCCGGTCGTCGGCCGCGCGCCGAGCGTCGCCGCCCGGTTTCTACAACGCCGCACGGCGGGTGAGCGCTCGGTCGACGTCGCGGATGCTTTGGATACTTGCGGCAAACTTTCCCGGACGCTCGAGGCCTCACTGGCGCGGTATGACCCGGAGGCGCTGGGGCTCTATTCCCGAAACGGTCGACCCTATTCCCGGCTGCTCGAGTTCTTCGCGCTCCTCGTGAACGGCGAGCGAGAGCCGATGGCGCTGCCGCGCGCGCCGCTCAATCAAGTCCTCGCCACCAGCCGGATCCTCTTCGGCTCCGAGGTCATCGAATACCGCTTGCCGACGAGGACGCGGCTCGGCGCGATGCTCGGCATCAAGGAGTATCCGACACCGACCACCGTCGGGATGCTCAACGCGCTGCTCTCCGCGCCCTTCGAGTTCGTGCTCACCCAGTCCTTTACGTTCCTCACCAAGTCCACCGCGCAGGGACTGCTGCAGCGCCAGTACGCCCGGATGGGCAATGCCGGTGACTTTGCCGTCACGCAGGCGGGTGAACTGATCGCGGCGCTCGATGCCCTCACCGGCAACGAGTTCGTGATGGGGGACCATCACTTCACGCTGCAGGTGCTGGCGGAGCCCGCACCGACCCGGGAGGGCGATCCGGCGGGGGAGCGGGTGAGGTTCCTCAATGAGGCGATCGCTGCGGCCCGGGCACTGCTTGCGGACACCGGGATGACAGTCGCGCGGGAGGATCTCGCGCTCGAGTCGGCGTTCTGGGCGCAGCTGCCGGGGAATTTCCCGCATCGGCCGCGCAAGGCGCCGATCACCTCGCGCAACTTCGCCGCGCTCGCCGCGTTTCACAACTTTCCCGCCGGCCGCGCCACCGGCAATCACTGGGGCGATGCGCTCGCGCTTCTCATCACGAGCGCCCGCTCGCCCTATCACTTCTCGCTCCATGCGAGTGATCCGCGCGAGGCCGACGGCGGCAGCCGACGCGATACCGGGCACAGCTTCATCTGCGGCCCGACCGGATCGGGCAAGACGGTCTTCATCGGGTTCATGGTCTGCCAGCTCGCCGGTCAGGGCGTCACGCAGGTGCTCTTCGACAAGGACCGGGGGCTCGAGATCCTGGTGCGGGCGCTCGGGGGCGCGTACCTGCCGCTGCGCAACGGCGCACCGACCGGCTTCAATCCCCTGCGGCTGCCCGTGACGCCGGCGAACATCGAGTTCCTGAAGGGCTGGCTGCGGGTGCTGGTGCGGGGACCCGCGGCGCTCTCGGCGCGCGAGGAGGCCGATCTCGATCACGCGCTGCACGGCACGCTCGCGCTCGAGGCGTCCGAGCGGCGGCTCTCGCGCCTCATCGAATTCACCGATGCGACCCGCTCGGAAGGGGTGCATGCACGCCTGTCCCGCTGGTGCCAGGGCACGGGAGGGGATTACGCCTGGGTGTTCGACAATGTGGAGGACACCCTCACCGCCACACTCGGCGCGAGCGCCTTGCTCGGCTTCGATGTCACGGAATTCCTCGACAACGAGTCCGTGCGCGCCCCGCTCACGCTCTATCTCTTTCACATCGTGCGCGGACTCATCGACGGCCGGCGCTTCGTGTGCTGGGGCGATGAGTTCTCACGACTGCTCGCAGATTCCGCATTCGAGCAGTTCGCGAAAGACGGGCTCAAGGTCTGGCGGAAGCTGAACGGGGTCTTCTGCGCCGCGACGCAGAGTCCGAGCGATGCGCTCGCAAGTCCGATCAGTCGCACGATCATCGAGCAGACCGCGACCAAGATCTTCTTCCCCAATCCCGAGGCGCGAGCCGAGGACTATATCGACGGGTTCGCCCTCAGCGAGCGGGAATTCAAGCTCCTGAAGGAGAGAATCGAGCCCGGCAGCCGGCTCTTTCTCATCAAGCAGGGCCATCACAGCATCGTCTGCGAGCTCGACCTCAAGGGCTTCGATGCCGAGCTCGCGGTGATCTCGGGACGCGCGGGCGAGCTCGAGCGCATGCACCGGCTGATCGGGAAGCACGGCCCGGAGCCCACCGCCTGGCTGCCCGAATTCCTCTCCCCCTGGGCACGCAACGCCTGACGGGAGCATCCCTTGAGAGAGCTCATCGAGGAGAACGACGATGAAATCATTGAGATCACGGGTCCTGCTTTTGAGTGTGCTCGCGCTCCCCGCGCTGTCGCCCGCGGCGCACGCGCAGTGGGCGGTCATCGATGTGGCCTCCATCCGCCAGCTCATCCAGGAGGTGCGCACCGCGGCGCAGCAGCTCTCGGTCGAGCAGAATCAGCTCGCCGAGGCGCGCCAGGAGTATCAGGCCTTTACCGGTTCGCGCGGGATGCAGAACCTGCTCTCCGGTGTCGTGGGCAACTACCTGCCCACCACTGTGGCGTCACTCGAGGGGGCCGTCAGCGGATCCGGCGGATCCTACGGGGCACTCGCCTCGAGCGTGCACTCGGCACTCGCGGCGAATGCGGTGCTCACGCCCGCGGACCTTGCGGCGCTGTCTCCGGGGGAGCGAGCTGTCATTGAGGCCGGGCGCGATTCGGTGGCGCTCCGTCAGGGGATCTCCCAGCAGGCGCTCGCCAATGCGAGCGGGCGGTTCGGTGAGGTCCAGCAGCTGATCAGTGCCATCGGTACGGCCCGGGATCCGAAGGCCATCTTCGATCTCGAGGCGCGGATCTCGGCTGAGCAGGGCATGTTGCAGGCCGAGCGCACCAAGCTCCAGGTGCTCTACCAGACCGTACGCGCTCAAGCGGCCGCCGAGCGCGAGCGCTCGCGCGAGAAAGCGATCGCGGATGTCGGCTCGCTCGCCGACCTCCCGCCGATGGGGCTCGAGGGGCAGCGGCCATGAGGTTTCGGCCCGGTGCACGGTCCGTGCGGATGAGTTTAGAGATCGTTGTCACGCTCAGCGCCGTCACGGCCTGTGCGCCGGTGCCGAACCGCGCGCAGCACTCCGTCGCCTACTACCGGGCTCACCCGGCGGCCCTTAAGGCGATGCTCTCCCGCTGCACGAACGACCCGGGCGGCATCGGGCCTACGCCCGAATGCGTGAACGCCCGGGCCGCCGAGCTCGATGAGGGGATCGGATCGCTGCGGAGTCTGCCGCCGATGGGCCTGCCCGTGAAACCCTCCACCCGTTCTGATCCATAGGCCAGGGAGGGCACCCCATGGGCTTCTTCGCCGAATTCAATCAGTGGCTGAATGGCATCCTCTCGACCTACATCGCGACCAACACGGCGCGGATCGCGACCCTTCTCGAGCCGACGATCGTCACGCTCGCGGTGATCTACGTGATGGTGTGGGGATACCTGCACCTGATGGGCCAGATTGAGGAGCCCTTCCTCACCGGCATCCGGCGCATCGCAACCCTCGCGGCGGTGCTCGGGGCATCGCTTGATCTCTGGCTCTACAACCAGGTGATCGTCGATACGTTCTTCACCGCGCCGGGGGAGCTCGCAGGCGGCATCGTCGGCGCGTACAACCCGGTCGCGATCATCGATCAGATCATCTTCACCGGCGGGGATGCCGCGCAGCTGCTGATCCAGAAGGGCGGCATCTTTCACGGGTTCTCCTACGACATCGCCGGATTCGCCGTCTACACGTTGGTCGGGCTGACCGCGATCTACACGATCTTCCTGCTCTCGCTCTCGCGCATCGCGCTCTCGGTGCTGCTTGCGTTGGGGCCGCTCTTCATCGCGTTGCTTTTCTTTCAGAGCACGAAGCGCTTCTTCGAGGCCTGGATCGCGCAGATGGCCAATTACGCCCTCATCACCATCCTTACGGTGCTGATGGCGGCGCTCATGATGAGATCGGAA
>JAKAFQ010000379.1 GCA_021817875.1 Pseudomonadota bacterium | reverse complement strand
CTCAACACCGAACACCGGCAGGGCATCTTTCACTGCGCCGGCTGCGGCGCCGCGCTGTTCGACGCGCAGGCGAAGTTCGAAAGCGGCACCGGCTGGCCGAGCTTCTATCAGCCGCGTGACGCGGCGATCGGCACACGGCAGGACCGCAGCCTGCTCATGACACGCACGGAAGTGCACTGCGCGCGCTGCGGCGGACACCTGGGGCATGTGTTTGCGGACGGCCCGCGGCCGACCGGGCTGCGCTACTGCATCAACGGCGCGGCGTTGCGCTTCGTCCCCGGTGCCGCCGGCGGTTGACGCTGGGCGCCGCCGCACGCTCAGGCGGCCAGAGGCAGCGGCATGGGGCGGGCGATGGCATAGCCCTGCATGTAGTCGATGCCCATGCGCCGCGCCGCTTCGAGCGCCGCGTTATCCTCGACCTGCTCGGCGATCACCTTGAAATTCAAGGTGCGCGCGAGCTCGATCATCGCGCTCACCATGGCCTGATTCACCGCATCGCGCGCCAGATTGCGGATGAATGAGCCATCGATCTTCAGGTAGTCCATCGGCAGGCTTCTGAGGTTCGAGAAGGAGCCGACGCCGGAACCGAAATCATCGAGCGCAAACCGGCAACCCATGCCGTGCAGCACGCCGACGAAACGCTGCGCGTGCTCGAGGTTGGAGACCACCGCCGACTCGCTGAGCTCGAAGCACACCTGTCCGGGCTGCACACCGGTGCTGTCGAGGCATTCGACCACGAACTCGAGGAAACTCTCGTCCCCGAGCGTCTGAGCCGAGATGTTGATGGCGACGCAACGCGCCGCCGGCATCGGCAGCGCGCCGCGGCCGAGCGCGGTCAGCGTCGTCTGCACCACCCAGCGGTCGACGAACCCCATCAGCCGATAGCGCTCCGCGGCACGGACGAACTCCGAGGGCGAGACCGCCTCGCCATCCTCGCCCTCGAGATGCACGAACACCTCCATGGCGGGGCCACCGGTATCGTTGCCGCAGGCCGCGACGATCGGCTGCTGATACAGCTGGAAGCGGTTCTCGCGCAGCGCACCCTGAAGTTTCTGCAGCCACTGGATCTCGCCGCTGTGGCGCGCGAGCGCCTCGTCGCGCGCCGAGTACACCGCCACCCGGCCCGAGCCCTGCTTCTTGGCGACATAACAGGCAGAATCCGCGGCGGCGAGCAACTCCTCGATGGTGCCGCTCTCGCGCGAAATCTCCACCAGCCCGACCGAAACGCCGAGATTGAATATCTTGTCCCGCCAGACGAATCGATGCTCACCGACCGCGTGACAGACGTCATCGGCGATCTGCCGCGCCTTGTCGAGCGGACAGCCGATGAGCAGCATGCCGAATTCGTCGCCTCCCAGGCGGGCCACGGTGTCACTGTCGCGTACCGCATCGCGCAGCACCTTGGCGACCTGCCGCAGCACGCCATCGCCGGCGAGGTGACCACTGGTGTCGTTGACGACCTTGAAGCGATCGAGATCGAGGCAACACAGCACGTGCTGGCTGTCGCCGCGCTGTCCACTGTCGGTCGCCTCCTGCAGGCGCCGCTCGAATTCGTGGCGGTTGACGAGGCCGGTGAGCGCGTCGTGGGTCGCCTGATAGGACATCTGGCGGGCGAGCCCCCGCAGCTCCGACACATCGTGCAGCAGCACGAGCGCGCCGCTGAGGCGGCCGGCGGCATCGCGCACCGGGGAAGCCGACAGCTCGATCGAGCGCTCGCTGCCGTCGGCGCGCGAGACCAGCAGCGCACGCCGCCCCAGACTCACCGCGACGCCGCTCGTGAGCGTCTGACGCACCGGCTCGGCGAGCAGCCGCCTGTCGGTCTCCTCGACCACACGCACGATCTCATCGAGCCCCTTGCCGAGGGCCTGCGAGGCGGGGATCGCCGCCAGGCGCTCGGCCGAGGTGTTCAGGTAGGTGATGGCGCCCGAGGCATCGGTGACGATGACGGCCTCCGCCAGCAGATCCAGCGTCGAGAAGTGCTGCGGCCGCGCCGCGCCGCCGGTGTCCTGTGATTCCAGGCTCTGCGACCCGAGGATCTCCGTGCCCGTCATCAGCAGTGCGCGGCCGCCCTGGTATTCGATCGCTTCCGAGGAGATCTCGAGCCGGCACACCCCATCGCCGGCCGGCACATCCACTTCGTAGCGCTGCGCGGCCTGCTCGCCGACCAGGTGGCGGCGGGTGCTCTCGCGCACCAGATCCGCGTACTCGGGCGTCACCAGCTCGCACAGCGGCCGGCCCAGCAGATCCTCCCGGGCCGTGCCGAGCAGATCGGCGAACTGACGATTCGCATACAGGATCGCTTCCCGGTGCACCAGCACCACCTGGTGGATGCGCTCGCCCAGGGACGCGAACAGATCGGGGGCGCCGGCGCGATGCGCGTCCCTTGCCGGTTGCGACACCAATTGATTGACGGCCGAAACGAGCGCGGTGAGTTCCGGACCGCCGTCGCCTTCGAGACGGCCGCCGCCGTCGCGGACGAAATGGCGTATCTGCCGGGACAGATGTTCGATGGAGCGCAGTTCCCGGCGCCTCAGCCGGTACATCCAAATCAATGCAGATCCGGCCGCGGCGAGCACGACCAGAACGCTTACAGGCCCGATCGACATTCAGCTTCCCTCGCGCGGCAGCATCCGCTTTGCTGCCGCGGCCCCTATAGGAATATTCCCTACCCCGGAACGCGAATGTTCCGAGCATATCCCAAGCCCCGCCGCGTTCTAGCCCTATTTCACCATATCTCATCGCAAATCAGCTTGGCAGGAGCGCCGAAAACCCGTAATTTCACCCCGCCCCGGCCCCCCCGGGGAATGCAATCGGGTGAATGGGAGCTCCTTTCGATGCAGGCCGATGCCCACGAGCAGATGATCGAGCACCAGGTGCGTGCCTGGAACGTGCTGGACGAGCGCGTCCTCGACACGCTGCGCACAGTGCCGCGTGAACCCTTCGTACCGCCGCAGTATCGTTTTCTCGCACATGCCGACATGGAGGTGCCCCTGCCCGGCGGCAGGCACATGCTGCGGCCCAGCCTGGTTGGACGGCTGCTGCAGGCCCTGGAGCTGAACGGCACGGAGCGGGTGTTCGAAATCGGCACCGGCTCGGGGTTCGTGACGGCCTGTCTGCGGGCCGCGGCCGCCGCCGTGCACTCGATCGAGATCCTGCCGGAACTGGCCGACATGGCCCGCCGGAACATCGCGGCGCAGGGCTTGCGTGACGTCGAGATTTTGAGCGGCGATGCCCTGCAGTACGAGCCGCGGGAGCGCTTCGAGGCGATCGCCGTGACCGCTTCCCTGCCGGTTTATGATCAGCGCTTCCAGAAGCAGCTCGTCGTCGGCGGGCGGCTGTTCGTGGTGGTCGGTGAAGCCCCCGTCATGGAGGCGCGGCTGGTCCGGCGCCTGTCGGAAGATGACTGGTCGGTTAAAAGCCTGTTCGAAACGGTGATCGATCCGCTGATCGAAGCTGCGCAGCCCGCACGATTCGCTTTCTAGGCTCAGATGCTTGATCGCCACGCGGAAGGCAACCGGATGACGCCCGCCACGCACGGCTCCGCCCGCACTCTCGTGCGGCGCCGGGTGCTCTCGTGGGTCTGCCTGCGCAGCGTGCCCGGGCAGGTGCTGCGGGTACTGGCGTGCGCCGGCCTCGCGCTCGGGCTGTCGGGCGCGGCGTGGGCAACCGACCTGCTCGGCGTGTACCGGGATGCCCTGGCTCACGACCCGACGTTCCAGCAGGCCTACGCCAACTACATGGCCGCCCGCGAAGCTCGCCCGGAGGCTTTTGCAGCCCTGCTGCCGCAGATCACCGGCACCGTCGGCAAGACCTGGAGTCACAGCGCCGGATCCAACGGCAACATCAGTTCGTCGCCGACCAGTGGCCCATATGCGTTCCGCCTGCCCTTCTCGGACAACACCAGTGCCAGGCAGTGGAGCCTCAATCTCACGGCTCCGCTGTTCTCCTGGACGGACTGGATGAATCTCAAAGCGGCCGACAGCCTGGTGGCCCAGGCGCAGGCGACCTACCAGGCGGCCGCGCAGAATCTCATCCTGCGCACCGCCACCGCATACTTCAACGTGCTTTCGGCAGTCGACACGCTGCGGGCGCAGGAGTCCTCCCTCAAGGCGTACACACTGCAGCTGCAGCAGGCCCAGGAGCAATTCCGGGTCGGACTCATCGCGATCACCGCCGTCGAGCAGGCGCGCGCGGCGCGGGACACGGCCGCCGCCGCAGTGATCACCGCCAAGCAGTCCCTGGCCAATGCCCAGGACCAGCTGGAAGTGATCACCGGCCGGCAGTACTCGACCCTCGCCGAGCCCGGACCCGACATGCCACTCGCCATGCCGCATCCGGCCAGCCAGGATCAGTGGGTGCAGACCTCGCTGCGCCAGAACCTGACGCTCATCGCCAGCCGCCTGGCGGCGGATGCCGCCCAGGACAACGTGCGCGCCGCGTTCGGCAGCGACATTCCGACCATCAGCCTGGTGGCCAGCCGCTCCTACGCCAACGACGCCACGACCGAGAGCGTGTTCGGCCAGGTGTTCCGCGGCCTGGGCAGCGACAGCAACGACCGGCAGATCGGCATCGAGCTGTCCCTGCCGATCTTCAGCGGCGGCGGCGACACGGCGCGCATCCACCAGGCGCAATACCAATGGATTGCCGCCAAGGACGCGGTCGAGCAGGCTTCGCGCTCGACGGTGCAGCAGGCTCGCGATGCGTATCTGGGAGTCATCACCGGCATCGCCAACGTGCGGGCGCTGCGCCAGGCGCTGACCTCCAGCAAGACCGCTTTCAAGGCGACCGAGGCAGGCTACAAGGTCGGCACACAGACCGAGGTG
>JAKAFQ010000378.1 GCA_021817875.1 Pseudomonadota bacterium | reverse complement strand
TGGCATGGACGGTGTCCGGCTGGCTTTCCGCCTGCCCGTCCAGCATCTCGATGAGGGTGCGCGCCGTCGCGGGCGTGCCCCGCCGTCCGCCGAGCGCATCCGCGGCGCGCAGCACGGCCGGCGTGAGTGGCGGCGTCACGGCGCCGCGCGCCAGGCCGCGCGATGCGCGGCAGGCGTCGAGCAGGTCGCCCACCGTCTCGGCGCCCGAGAGCACCTGCTCGGGAAGCTGCAGGCTGCAGCGGTCTTCGAGCCGCCGCACGAGCTCGACGCGCGCCAGACTGTCGAACGCCAGATCCCGCTCGAGCCTGCTGGCGAGGTGGATGTCCTCGAGCGCGGGTTGCTCGCGATGCAGTTCCGCGTAGAGCGAGCGCACGGTCTCGAGGATGGCCTCGGCGTCATCCGGCGCTGCTTCGTGCGCGTCGGCCTGCTCCGACGCCGTGTGTCTGTCTGTACCCTGGTCCGGCCCCATGTGCGACACGGAAAGTCTCGTGTGAGCTGCCGCACCTCCCGCGGGCATCGAGCCTGCGGCCGGCCCGGCCGCGAGCGGCGCGAGCCACCTTGTCCCCGGCCACCACGCACCGCAAGTCGGGATTTCCGCAAACGCCTCTTGACCGGTCACCGCCGGCCGCAACGCCTGCGGCACACCCGCCGATCAGTCCCGGCAGTTCCCCGTCGGCCGATCGGCCTCATCGGTCACCCGATGGCTGCGCAGCCACTGACGGGCGTCCTCGGCGTCGTGATCAAACCATGCGCGGGCGCTGCCCAGACGGAAGCTGTATCCCCAGGCATCCATGTCGGCCAACAACCGCTCCCGCCCGACACCGGACAGCTCGTCGGCAAGCAGCACCTGCAGATAACATACGGCCGATTCTTCCGGATCGTCTCCGCCGGCGTCGGTATCGAGGCGTGCCCGCCGCGCGGAACTCATGCACACGTAGTGGCAGGCTTCGTGCAACACCGAGTGTACGGGCGTGTCGCGTCGGGCGTACAGGCACCCGCCCTGCAGGCCGGCCTCGCTGTCACCCCAGTACGATCCGGGAATGACCTCTCCCGGCGCGACCAGCACCAGGGTCAGCCCGAAGCGCTCCAGGAGCGACACCAGGGATGCGCGGTCCAGGTCCTCGAGGAGCAGTACGTGTCGGGGGCTCATGTCGGCACGCTGCGCCGCGAGGCACGCCGCGACGGTGCCGGCATCAACCCCCACCCGCTGAGGAACCGCGCACCGCCGGCCGGCCGATCACAGGCTCGCCAGCCTGCGCATCACGATGTCCGCGAGCTCACGGCCCATGGCGCCCTCGAGGATGGCCTTCTCGTGCTCCTTGGCGAGCAACAGACTCTCGTCAAAGGTGTACGAGCGCGTGGCGGAGAGCGTCTGCGGGGCAAGCAGCGATCGGCCGCCCGCACTCACCGAGAAGCGGATGAAGTAGGTCACCTGGTACTCTGTCGGCTGATTGGTGGCGGAGACCGACAGCACGCGGGACGTGACCCGATCCTGAAGAATACTGACGACGGCGCTGGCCCGACCGGCCTCTGCGGCCGGGTGGGCGCCGGAGATGAGCAGGTCGCGCCGCAGGCTCTGCACGAAATCGCTCTGCTGATCCTGCGCCTCGAGGTACGGATGCGCCATCACGGCCGGCAGCGGCGTGCGTCCCTCCAGGTGAAATCCGCAGCCGGAAAGCAGCGCGGCGCCAGCCAGGGACAGCAGCAGAGTCTTCGCGGGGCGTCTCATGCGGATGGCGCTGCTCAGACCACGATGTTGACCAGCTTGCCCGGCACCACGATGGCCTTGCGGACGGGTTTGCCGGCGACGAATCTGCCCACCTGCTCGTCAGCGAGCGCTGCCTCGCGCACGGCGGCCTCGTCGGCTCCGGCGGCGACGTGAATGCGGCCGCGGAGCTTGCCGTTCACCTGCACGACGATCTCCACCGTGTCCTGGACCAGGGCCGACTCGTCGACCTTGGGCCAGGGCTCATCGACCACGGCGCGCTCGTACCCCAGCGCGTGCCACAAGGCATGGCAGACGTGGGGAATGATCGGCGAGAGCACCAGGGTGATGATTTCCAGCGCCTCTTGCCGCACCGCGCGGCCGCCCGGCGAGGCATCGTCGAAACGGCCGACCGCGTTGAGCAGCTCCATGCCCGCCGCGATCGCGGTATTGAAGTTGCGCCGCCGGCCGATGTCGTCCGTGGCCTTGGCGAGCGCATGATGGGCCGCGCGGCGCAGGTTCTTCTGCGGCTGCGACAGCGCGCCGCCCCGCAACCGCTCGGGCGGGCCGTGACACACGTGCTCGTGCACCGCGCTCCACAGGCGCCGGATGAAGCGCGACGCGCCCTGCACGCCTTCGTCCGACCATTCCAGCGTCTGCTCCGGCGGCGAGGCGAACATGGTGAACAGGCGCGCCGTGTCGGCGCCAAAGCGCGCAATCAGACCCTCGGGATCGACGCCGTTGTTCTCCGACTTCGACATCTTGCCGAGGCCGCCGTATTCCACGCGGATCGTCTCGCCCGCGGCCGTGGTCGCCTGGAGAATCTCGACGCCGTCCTCGCGCTGCGCGCGCACCTCGGCGGGATTGAAGTAGCGGCGCCGTCCGTCGGCGGTGGTGCACGAGTAGATATGGTTGAGCACCATGCCCTGGGTCAGAAGGTTGGTGAACGGCTCGTCGCAGCGCACCAGGCCGAGATCGCGCATCACCTTGGTCCAGAAGCGCGAATACAACAGGTGCAGAATCGCATGCTCGATGCCGCCGATGTACTGGTCGACCGGCAGCCAGTACGCCGCGCGCTCGTCCACCATGGCCTGTGCCTGGTCCGGGCAGGCGTAGCGCAGGTAGTACCAGGATGAGTCTACGAACGTATCCATGGTGTCGGTCTCGCGCCGCGCCGCGCCGCCGCATTTCGGACAGACGCACTCGTAGAAGGCGGGGGACTTGTTGAGCGGGTTGCCGCTGCCGTCGGGCACCAGGTCCTCGGGCAGCAGAACCGGCAGCAGCTCGTCCGGCACCGGCACTTCGCCACACTGCCCGCAGTGAATCAGGGGTATGGGGCAACCCCAGTAGCGCTGACGCGAGATTCCCCAGTCGCGGAGCCGATACTGGATGCGCTTGCGGCCGAGACCGCGCTGTTGCAGGGCGGCGGCGATGGCATCCACGGTCGCCTGGAAGCCGAGGCCGGAAAATTCGCCCGAATCGACGCTGAGGCCGTATTCGGCGTAATCCGAACACCACTGCGCGCGGTTGAACCAGTTCTGCCGGCACGCCTCGATCTCGGCCTGCAGCCTGCCGATTCTCTCCCGGGAAGCCGCGGCGTCGCTCTCCCGACGCTCTGCCTCGATGCGCCGCTGCAGCGCATCCATTCTGTCCTGATACGGCTGCGGAAAAATCACGGGTCTCACCGGCAGCCCATGCCGGGCGGCGAATTCGAAGTCCCGCTCGTCGTGGGCCGGCACGCCCATGACGGCGCCCTCGCCGTACCCCATGAGCACGTAGTTGGCGACCCAGATCTCGATCGGCTCCGCCGTGAAGGGATGCAGCACGTGCAGCCCGGTGCGCATGCCTTTCTTCTCCTGGGTGGCGACGTCGGCCTCCATCACGCTGCCGCGGCGGCATTCGTCGATGAAGGCCGCCAGAGGTGCGTTGCCGGCGGCGGCGGCGAGCGCCACAGGGTGCTCGGCGGCGAGCGCCATGAAGGTGACGCCGAACAGGGTGTCGGCCCGCGTGGTGAACACCTTCATCGCTCCGTCCGTACCCATCGTCTGGCGCACGTCGGGCGCGTACGGAAAGGCGACCTCGCAACCCTCGCTGCGGCCGATCCAGTTGGCCTGCATGAGTTTGACCCGCTCCGGCCAGCCGGGCAGTTTCTCGAGGTCTCCGAGCAACTCCTCGGCGTAACGCGTGATATTGAGGTAATACATGGGGATCTCGCGCTTCTCCACGAGAGCCCCCGTGCGCCAGCCCCGTCCCTCGATCACCTGCTCATTGGCGAGCACCGTCTGATCGACGGGGTCCCAGTTCACCACCCCCGTCCTGCGGTAGGCGATCCCCTTTTCCAGCATGCGCAGGAACAGCCACTGGTTCCAGCGATAGTAGTCGGCATCGCAGGTGGCCAGCTCGCGGCTCCAATCGATGCCGAAACCCAGCGACTTCAGCTGCGAGCGCATGTAGTCGATGTTCTGGCGCGTCCAGCGCGCCGGCGGCACGCGGTTGCTCATCGCGGCGTTCTCCGCCGGCAGGCCGAATGCATCCCAACCCATGGGCTGCAGCACGTTGCGCCCCTGCATACGCATGAAGCGGGCCAGCACGTCGCCGATGGTGTAATTGCGCACATGTCCCATGTGCAGCCGACCCGATGGGTAAGGGAACATCGACAGGCAGTAGAACTTCTGTCTTCCCGGTTCCTCGCGCGCCTCGAAGCTGCGGTGCCGTTCCCAGTACTGTTGCGCGGCGCGCTCGACCGCGGCCGGATCGTAAGTCTCGTCCATCGGAAAAATGCCTGAAATCTCTGTTACTTATGAACCCTGGACCGATAGCATAATGGCAAAGGAACGCCACCGCAGAACGAATTTTCCCGGGTGGGGCGCATCAGGTCCGCCGCCGCCGCACCATCGCGAGCGCCGCAGCGAGCCCCGCGCCCGCGAGTCCGACCGCAAGGCCGTTGCCCACGCGGGCGAAAGGCGTCATTCCGATCATGGGCACAACAGCCGAGCGCAGCACGGCCGGCTGCATGATGGGCGCCTCCGCCAGCACCTGGCCCTGCGGCCCGATCACCGCCGACACCCCGTTGTCGGTCGCGACGACCATGTACCGGCCTTCTTCCTGGGTCCGCATGCGCGCC
>JAKAFQ010000377.1 GCA_021817875.1 Pseudomonadota bacterium | reverse complement strand
CACCGGCCCCAGTTGCCGGCCCGGCACCCCGGACGGTTCCCTGTGAGATATGCACTCAGGTTCACAATGCGCTGTACGAGTTTCTCCGTAAATATCAACATGAACTGGTTGTCAGTGCCGATGCTCGTGAGCGGCTGGCCGCCCGTCGCGGCATGTGCGGCCCACATTTATGGTTCTATGCCGCGTTGCCGGCAGACAGGGACATCTGCCTGGCGCTCACGCCGACCGTGAGGGAAGTCGCGGGAGGTGTTCTGGGCGGCGCTGAGAGCTGCGACGCTGGCGCCCGTCCCGCTGAGGAGTGGCATGCGCCGGAGACGCCGGCTTGCGAGCTGTGCGCCATACAGCGCCAGGTGGAATTCGCAGCGGTTCAGGAGATCCTTGGGCGACGGTCCATTAGCCAGTTCCCCTCCGTGTGCTTACCGCATCTTCGCTCGATCATCCGAGAAGCGTTCGATGACGCTCTCGATCCAGCCAGTCGACTGTCGCGGGAAGCATGGATTGACGCCATGCTTAGGAACCAAGCTGCGGTGGCCACTCGGCTTGCCGAGGACATGGAGCGCTATGTGCTCAAACGCGACGGGACCCGCCGGGCTTTGGTGACCGACGAAGAGGCGCAGGCCGCGCAGCGGGCGCTCGCGTTCCTTGTGGGGAGAAAGAACATGGCGATCCACGACTGAGAGGAAATCGTGATTTCCCGCACCAAGAGCTGTAAATTCGCGCTCTCAGGTTCCATTCGTTCTAACGTTGGCATGGCCGGCTGGTGACATCGTGACAGGTCTTCAACCGCTCCTGGCAGCACATCACGACCAAGACACGGGCGGGCTATCCGAGGATGAGGCCCGTGCCCGCCTGCGCCAATACGGCTTCAACGAGATTCCGGAACAGCCCATCAGCCTGACGCGCGGCATCCTCAAGCGGCTCTGGGGGCCCATTCCATGGATGCTGGAGATCGCGCTGGGCTTCGAAGTGTTCCTCGGCAAGGTCACCGAACCCGCAATGATCGCCGTATGGCTTCTGTTCAGTGCCGTCGTTGGTGGCGTTCAGGAGCGGCGTGCACAAAGAGTCCTGGACTTACTACGAAGCCGCCTGCGCGTCAGCGCCAGCGTGCGCCGCGACGGGGACTGGCGGCTCGTGCCTGCACGGGAACTGGTTCCCGGCGATCAAATTCACATCGGCCCGGGTGACCTGGTTCCCGCGGACTGCGCGGTCGACGAAGGAACCGTGGAGGTCGACCAGTCGGTGCTGACCGGCGAGTCGGCGGTCGTGACCCGCAGCGTCGGGGATGTCGCTTATTCTGCATCCACCGTCCGTAGCGGGCAGGCGACCGCCACCGTGACCGCGACCGGCGCCAAGAGCTACTACGGGCGCACCGCCGAACTCGTGCGTTCCGCGCGTGCCGCGGGTCACCTCGACCGTCTGCTCTTTGCGGTCGTGCGCCATCTTGTGACCATTGATGCCGTGCTTGCTGCCCTACTCATCGCTTTCGCGTTTTGGAGCGGCGCGGATCTGCTCACGTTGATCCCCTTTTTACTCGTGCTCGTGATTGCGACCGTTCCGGTGACTATGCCGGCGGCATTCACCGTTGCGAATGCCGTGGAGGCCCGAACTCTCGCGCGGGGAGGCATCCTGGTTACGGGTCTATCGGCCGTCCAAGAGGCCGCGACGATGGACGTACTGTGTATTGACAAGACCGGGACGCTGACCCACAACCGGCAGGTCATCACGGCCGTTGCCCCTCTCTCGAGCGATTCCGAAGACGCCATCCTGGCCTGGGCCGCATCCGCTTGCAACGATGCCTCCCAGAGTCCTCTGGAACTGGCAATACTCGGCGCCATGGCGCAGCGATCGCTGCGGCCGCTCGATCGCCTGGGGCTCGTGCCTTTCGATCCTGCGACCAAGCGTTCAGAAGCGTATGTCAATCATGATGGGCGGACGGTCCGGGTGATTCTCGGCTCGCCGGCCGTCGTACAAGAGCTGGCTCAGCCCCTTCCTGAGCTTCTCGCTCGCGTGGAAGAACTGGCCGCGAGCGGGGCGCGCGTCCTGGCGGTCGCGGCGGGGTCGGACGATCACCTGCTCCTTCGTGGCCTGGTCGCGCTGGCTGACACACTGCGCGAGGATGCACCCGCTCTGATCAAGGCGTTGCAAGGACTCGGCGTGCGCGTGCTCATGGTCAGCGGGGACATGCTGGCAACTGCGCGCGCTGTCGGCCGCCAGGTCGGCCTCGGGGATCGCTTTGGCGAGGCCGTGACGGAATCGACAGACCCGCTTCGTTACGACGGCTTCGCGCATTGCTATCCGCAGGACAAGTTTCGCCTTGTGCGTGCGCTCCAGCTTGCGGGCCACGTGGTCGGCATGACGGGTGATGGCGTCAACGACGCCCCTGCGCTGAGGCAAGCGGAGGTCGGAATCGCGGTCAGCAGCGCCACCGACGTTGCGAAGGCGTCCGGCCAGGTCGTCCTGACGCACCCGGGACTCGAAGACATGATCGCGGTGATCCACAGTGGCCGGCGTGTGTACCGCCGGATGCTCACCTGGACCATCACCAAGATCGCCAGGACGGTCGAGCTGGCCGCCTTGCTCGCCTTCGGCTATATCGCTACGGGCTTCTTCGTGACCTCGTTACTGCTGATCGCCGTGCTCGTGGTCTTGAATGACGTGGTGACCATCACCCTCGCCACCGACCGGGCCTGGGTCTCGCCCACGCCGGAAAGATGGAACATCACGGAAATCGGCAAGATCGCGTCCATCTTCGCCGCAGGCTGGCTAATATTGGGCTTCGCCCTCATATGGACGGCCAAAGACGTGTTGGCGCTCTCCCTCCCCCGGATCCAGACGCTGACGTTTGTCTATCTAATCTACTCCGCGCAGACCACCATCTATCTCACACGCGTGCGGGGACGGTTTTGGTCATTCTCACCCAGCCCTTACGTCGTTTTGGCAACGGTCGGAAATGCCGTTATCGCAACGATCATGGCCTACTTCGGCCTACTGGCGGCACCTGTCCCCGGCACCGTGCTGAGCGGCCTACTGGTTGTGGTTTTGGCAGCGACAATTGTTCTCGACGAGTTCAAGCTTATTTTCTTCAGGCGAACTCGCGCTCTGGGGCTGCTTCGAAATGCGGCTGACAGTTGATGCGTAAGAGGTTGGAACTCCCCTCAAGTCACTGGACGTAATGGCCTGCGGACACCAAAGGGGTGTCGATCGGAAGCCTGGACCGCCACATCGGCACCGCTGCTCGGGTGCTCGAGGGTGCGCGCTAGTGGCGCGAGGAGTCTCAGCGTGTGGTGCGAGTCCAGGCACGCCGAGGAAAGCAGACGCAACTCCGCGAGCACCGTGGCGATGACCTCCTGGGCCTTGTCCACACATGTCGAGCGCAATATCTATCGATGAGGCCCAGGAGATGAGCCCAATGATCCTAAATGAGCCGCGCCTGCTTGAGAGGCTGCGCCGCGAAGAGCTGATCCCGCTCGGCTCGCGTATCCGTACTCGACTTGCCACAGAGGTCGCCACCCGCGAGGAACTGCTCGTCGGACTCGAACATCTGCTCGGTGGCGCAGGCAACGCCAGCCTCATGACGCGAGATCTGCGGCACACCCTCGTCGATCACGCCACCGGAAACTTCCGCATCCTCGTGTCCATTGCCGCTGAACTCCTCATCCTCCTCATGAGCACCGCGCAGCACGAGATCACCACCCTCGACGAGAAGCTCTACCTGCAGGTCTTCGGCAAACACGAGACTCACACCTCGCGCCGGCCCACCGGCGCCCGCTGACCCGCCCGCCGCTCAGATCCCGATCTCCAATGAACGCGGCGCCGTCGTCGCAAAACTCGACGGCGCCCCCCCCATCACCGATCCTGATCACCGCTCCATCAGATACCGTGACCGGGCTCACCATCTGGAGGCGGCCGGATGGGTCGACCTCGGCCGCCAACTTGATGCCGCCGAGGTGCTCTATGGAGGCGACCAGGCTGCGGTCGATGTTCCACGGCAGCAGGGCCTCGAGGTGCTCGACCTAGGTGGCCTTGGGCAGGGCGGCAAACAGGTGCCGCAGGTAGCTGTAGGGCTCGATCCCTGCGGCTTTGGCGACCTCGATGACGCTGTAGAGCGCGGAGCCGGCATGCTCACCGGCGGGCGTGTCGGCGAAGAACCAGGCTTTCCGCCCGATCACGGTGGGTCCGAATATCGCCCTTCTGGAGGCTAGGAGCGGAATCGAACCGCTGTACGCGGCTTTGCAGGCCGCTCGGCATTCATATAATCAAATACTTGCGTGCATTTTGCCACACTTTGACACCCGCCCCAATCATTTGCGCTGAATGAAGCGCGGCCGGCGGAGACTCTGTTGATCGGCGCTCCGACGCCCCTGAGCGCCTGTAATCCCACAGGCACCGTGGTTCGGCGGGGCGCGGCAAGGGCTGGCTTCGGCATGGGAAGCGCCAGAGCGCGCCTCCCGCGAGACGTCACGGGCCGGCGCGGCGGCCGACTGAAGGCCCGGCGAGGAGCCCACGGTCGGGTAATGGGCGATCAGTCATGCGCGCCAGCGCAGAGCTTAATCGTGCAGCTTCCGCCGGTATGAATCAACACACCACAGGGCGGCGATGTGTCAGTGCACGACTCGGGTCGGGAACCCACCCGAATGCTCGACTGTTGGCGACCGTCCAAATGGTTACTGCTCTGTACGGAGCATTCACGGTTTTGGATGCCCCCGACGCCGCAGGAACCCCTCGATCAGGGGGGACGGCTCAGACAAGAAGTCGTGCGGATCCCGAAAGGCGCAGTGCGGTTGCCGGGGAGGCCGCTGCGGGCGCCACGCCGATGGCACCCGCAGCCACGAC
>JAKAFQ010000376.1 GCA_021817875.1 Pseudomonadota bacterium | reverse complement strand
GGTATTGGCCTGCGCGCGGTCGAGCAGGCGGCTGATCCGGGGGGCGGTCAGCAGGGCGTGGTATTCGGTCTCGAGCGTCGCGAGCTGCTCGCCGCGCACATCGGCGCTGCCGCGCGGCATCATCACGGCGGCATCCCAGCGCAGCAGCGACAGCGCGCCGCGAAAAGCGTGAAGTCTCTTGAACTCCTGTTCGAGTTGTTTATACGGCGAGGCGGACATGTTGGGATCCATCGACTCCGGGCCGGACCCGATGGCGGGTCCCGCAAAGCGCCCGGAAAAATCTCCGAAGAATGCCGCTAGTCTACCAGCGCACCGGGCACCGCCCCCCGACACGGCACGGCATCGTCTTATTTATCAAATAGTTACGCGATAATCGAGGCATTGACACCGGACCGGCGGCGGGCCTGCCACGGGATAAACGCCCGTCCTGTGCCACGGTGGGGGCGCTTTCGGTAAAGTGACGGGACTACCACCCCTGCCGCCACGGCCAGCGGGCGACCACGACCCCGATCCCGATCGAGACCACGAGCAGCAGCGTGACCACAAGCCCAATCAGAAACCGGCGCATTGGCCCCATCATAAACCGGCGGCTGCCGGTATGACGCCGAGCGTGGCGCTGCTGGCTTCCGAAGCCGTCCCGCTGTCCAAAACCGGAGGCCTGGCCGATGTGTCCGGCGCCCTCACCCGGTGCCTGCACGCGGCCGGCCACGATGCGCGGCTGTTCACGCCGCTGTACGGGGCGATCGACCGCTGGCGCTTCGCGCCCCACCCGGTCGAGGGGCTGCAGCAGATCCCCCTGCAGGTGGGGCCCCACCACTACACGTTCTCCATCGCGCAGACGCGGCTGCCCGAATCCGGGGCGCCCGTCTACCTCATCGACTGTCCGGTGCTCTTCGATCGCCCTTCCCTCTACACGACGGATCCGGATGAGCACCTGCGATTCCTCGCCTTCACGCTCGCCTCGCTCCTCACCTGCCAGCGGCTGGGGTGGTCGCCGGCCATCGTGCACTGCAACGACTGGCACACGGCATTTGCGCCGCTTTTCCTGAAAACACACTTCCAGAGCGAACCGCTCTTCGAGCGCACGAGGACGGTGCTGACCATCCACAACATCGGCTACCAGGGAATATTCGGCGCGGACGCCATCGAAGACCTGGCGCTCGGCGGCAAGACGCACCTGCTGCACCAGGATGATCTGCGCGCCGGCCGGATCAGTCCTCTGCGGCACGGCATCCTGTACGCGGATGCCCTCACCACGGTCAGTCCCACGCATGCAGAGGAAATCTGCACCGCTCAGTACGGCATGGGCCTGCAGGATTCGCTGCGCATGCGTCGGGAGGCGCTGACAGGCATTCTCAATGGTGTCGACTATGCCGTCTGGGATCCGCGGCGCGATCCGTACCTGCCGCGGCACTTCGATCGGGAGCACCTCGAAGTCAAATCCGACCTCAAACGCAGTTTTCTCGAGCGCATGGGATTACAGGTGCCGGTGGCGGCGCCGCTCGCCGGCATCATCAGCCGGCTGGCCGCCCAGAAGGGGATCGACCTGATGTTCGAGGTCCTGCCGCGAGTGCTCGAGCGGCGCGATCTCGCCCTGGTCGTGCTCGGCACCGGGGATCCGCCGTACGAGCGATTCTTCGCCGAGCTCGCCGGCCGCTTCGCCGGCCGGGTCGTGTACCAACAGGCCCACGACGACGAGTTGGCCCACTGGATCGAGGCGGCGGCCGACCTGTTCCTGATGCCCTCGAAGTACGAGCCCTGCGGGCTGAACCAGATGTACAGCCTGCGCTACGGCACCGTGCCCGTGGTCCGTCGCACCGGCGGACTCGCCGACTCCGTCGTGCACTACGATCGCGCCACGGGCCGCGGCACGGGCGTCGTGTTCAACGATTTCGACCCGCCGGCGCTCGAATGGGCGCTCGACACCGCGCTCGAGCTGTACGCCGCGCCCGCGCACTGGCGGCGCATCGTGCACAACGGCATGGCGCAGGATTTCTCCTGGACGCGGCAGGCCGCGCATTACCAGGAGATCTACCGGCGGCTGGCAGGGTAACGGGCAACGCCCGCACCGCTGCGGCGGGCGCCGTCAGCCGCCGGGCCAGTCGGAAGCGGCGTCGGCCATCGAGATCGGCGGCGGCGCGGGCAGGATGTACACGCTCGCCCGCGGATAGTCGAGCACCAGCGAGTCCACCGAGCCCAACACGTCCATACCGATGATCACGGCGGGGCGGGACTCGAGGTGCCATTCCCGGAAAATCGGGATGTCCGCATACACGATCCGCAGGTGCTCGATCGCGGCCGGTCCGAGAATCAGGGTCGGGGCCAGGGCCGCAGCGCCGCTCGAGACCTGGCGTGTGACACCGTAGATCGGCTGGGCCGCGCCCAGCGTGTGCCGGGTCAGCAGTGCCTTGCGCAACGCGAGGTTGCCCAGGGTATCGGGTGATCCGGTGTCGATGACCGCCTCGACGGCGACGCCGCCGACACGTGCCGGGACCCTCAGCAGTCCGCCGGGCGTGCGACGCGCCCGAATACGCAGAAAGCCCCAGAGCATCCCCCGGCTCGAGCGGTCGATTGCCACTCGGTGGTGCCGGAAATCGACCGCAACGCGCACCGGCCCGAAACCCGCCAGACCGAGAATGCCGTCGAGGTGGGTCATGACGGGACTGGGACTGATGGGCATGCGCAGGTCGGTCTTGACGATCCGGCCGACGCGCAAGCGCCGGATGAGCACCCAGGGCAGCGCCTCGGTGCCGGTGACCCCGACGACGCGCTCGATCCTGCCCCGGCCCGGCGCGAGTCCGAGCGCCTTGACCAGCCGCGGCGAGACCATCGAGCCGTTCGCGCCGGTGTCGAGCAGGAACCGGAACGGTCCCCTGCCGTCGATCCGCACCGGCACGACGATCTGGCCGATTCGATCGATCCGGGTCGGGGCGGAAGACAGCAGGCCTGGCGCATGCGGCGCGATCGGCAGGCTGGCCTTCGCCACCGCGCTGAGCAGCGCCATGACCCAGAGCGTCGCAGCACGGGCTGTCATGAGGAACCCTCGGCTTCACGCCGGCTCGGGTTCCAGTATAGGCCCGCTGGGGCCGGACGGCCCCCTCCCCCTGGCGGAACGCGCGGGAGTCCCTCGGGCAAATCCCGGTGCCCCCGGATTTCCGCCTGGAAATCCGGGGAGCGCCGAGCGGGACCCCCTATGCTTGCCCGCGCCGCGACGCGGACCTCGCGCCGATGGCCCTCAGAACCGGTACGTCACCCCCAGCATGAACTGCGTGCCGATGGCGCCCTGCAGATCGAGCGACGGATTCCACGGCACGAGGCCGAGCGCGCCGCCATAGGTGGCCCAGTCGTTCGGCGGCCCTGCGTTGAACACATTGAGCACCGAGCCGTGCAGGCTGAGGTGCGCGCCGGCGACGTAGTTGAAATACAGGTCCATCGTCGTGAAGTGCGGTACCCGGCACATGCTCGAGTTGGGAATCCGGTTGGCGGCCAAGGCCGTCGGGAAATCCTGCGACGCGGCCCCGCCCTGGTTGGTCAGGGACGACAGGCAGGTGCTCATGTCGGCCCCGACGGTCTGGATGGCGCTCGCGTCCAGCACACTGAAGGAGCTGATGTAATTGAGCGTGTCCGTGACGGTCAGCCGTCCCACCCGCACCGAATTCGACCAGCGCACCCGCGAGCGCGGATTGCCGGTATCGCCCGACACCCCGGACGGGCCATGCGTGCCGGCGAGCTCGTACGTGACCCCACCGACGGTCAGATCCCACTTGTTGATGTAGGACCACATGACGTGCGACCGGAAGTCGAAGTCCCTGAACCGGTGCCGATAGTTCAGGCCGAGGTCGAAGCCGTTGGTCTGGGTCGAATTGGCATTGATGTACCCGATCGACTGGTAGGCGATCGGCCCCTTGGGCGGCACCACCAGGGCAGTGGTGCCATTGGCCTGGTACTGCGGAATCGGGCTCAGGTTCGTGCTGTAAAACGTGGTGACGGGCCCGCCGCTGATGACCTGGTTGTCGATGGTGATCTGATAGAAATCGAAGCTGCCGGTGAAGGCCGGCACCGGCGAATACACCACACCAAGCGTATAGGACGTGGAGGTTTCCGGCTTCAGGTTCGGGTTGGTGTTCTGAACGAACGGCACCGACACCGAACACTGACCGGCGAAATTTCCGGCCGCCGTGGGGCTGCTCGCGTTCGGACAGAGAATCGGATTTCTGATGGTCGGCGCGTAATAGGTCTGACCCGCGATACCGTTTTCCGCGGGATCCGGCGCCCGGAAGCCCTTGCCGAAGGTGCCGCGGAACGCGAGCACCCGGAACGGCGTGTACTTCAGGCTGATCTTCGGACTGAACTTGCCGCCGGAAATGTTGTAGTGGTCGTAGCGTCCCGCGATGTCGACATCCAACTGCTTGAACAGCGGCGCATTGATCTCCAGGTAGCCGGAGGCCACGTGTTGCCGGCCGATCGTGAAGTTGTTGCTGATCCAGCCCTGCGGATACATTCCCTCGGCGGCGTACAGCGGCGCGAGCGCGTGCTGATTGCGCGTGTAGTAATCGGCGCCGAACGCCACGGCGAGATCGCCGCCGTCGAGCCGCAGCACCGGCCTCTCCGCCCCGAGATGCACGAAGCTCAACTGCGACACGTCGTTGCTGCCGGTCGCCGGCATGATGTAGTTGAGGACCGACGAGCTGTTGATCTGGCCGACCAGGTAGGGATTGGTGGCGCTGTCGAGGGCCGACTGCAGACGGTCGAGCAGCGGGTAATTGAGGTCGATGACCCGGAGGTCATCCTCGGTGTAACCGGCGGCCGTCCTGAGGTCCCACTTGCCGATGCGG
>JAKAFQ010000375.1 GCA_021817875.1 Pseudomonadota bacterium | reverse complement strand
GCCCATGTGCAAGGGGCCTGTCTGCGGCTGCAGGCCGCGATAGGGCCACAGGTCCGACCCGCAGATGCAAGTGGCCGACAGCTGGATGATGGCGTCGGTCGGGCTTTCGATTCTGGGGTCGGCGACCTGCTCGAAGCGGACGTCGCCGGGGCCGTGCAAAACGGTGGCAAGCATGGGGAGGCTCCTTGGCTGGGGTGATCAGGGTGCGGACGGGCCCGCGTTGTAAGTTTCGTCGCTGACTTTCTCCATCCAGTGGACGGCGCTGCCATCGACCGATTCCTGCACGGCGATGTGCGTCATCGAGGTGGTGGGCGTGGCGCCGTGCCAGTGCCGGTGACCGGGCGGACAGACGATGATGTCGCCGGCGTTGATCTCGACGATCGGCTCCCCCTCGCACTGGGTCCAGCCCTTGCCGGCGGTGACGATGAGCGCCTGTCCGCGCGGATGCGTGTGCCAGGCGCTGCGCGCACCCGGTTCGAACGTGACGATGCCGCCGGAGATCGTCGCGTCACCCGCCCCCTTGAACGGCATGTCGATGCGGACGTTGCCGGTGAAGTAATCCGGCGGGCCCTTGGCGGAAGGGATGCTGCCGTTGCGGATCAGTTCCATGGGATTCTCCTTGGGATGAGGCCGGCATCTCGATGGACGCCAACGTGCAAAATCGATGTTGCGATGCTTCAGATATCAAGGGGGCGATTGGCTGACGCCGAGACTGCTTCGAACTTCCCAGCCCGGAGTCCGCGCCAGCTTGACGATGAGGTCGGACACGCTGTCGAGGGATACCTCCCGACCTTCGAACGGGTCGTCCTTGTGGGTCAGCCGATAATCGACGTCCGCCTGCGCGGTGAACCACCCGGGACGCAACACGGTGTACTCCAGATCGGACGTCTCGATCACGGCCGCCGAATCCCGGTACGGATCCAGCACGCTGCGATAGCGCTCGCCCGGCACTTCGCCATAAATGCCCATCGAACTGATGAAGATGAGTCGGCGTAGACCGGTTGCATGCATGGCTTCGACGATGACCTCGGCCTGGCGCTTCATGTCGCCGGCAAGGTTGGCGTACACCACGTCCTGCCCCGCCATGGCTTCGATCAACGTGGCGCGGTCCAGCACGTCGCCCTCGACGATACGAACCCGCGACGGATCCGGGTTGTCGAGGCGCCTCGCCCGGCGGAGATAGAGCGTGAGTTCAACGTCGTGATCGCGCAGGAACACCCGCGTCGTGTGGCGGGCCAGTTGCCCGTTTGCTCCGAGGATGAGCACCTTCAGGGACACATGGCGGCCTCACGCACTCGTGTTTTCGTTGACCACGCGCAACGCATTGAGCGTGCGCGGGTACCCTATGAACGGCAGGAGCTGAGTCAGCACGGCCACCAGCAGCGGCCGTGGGTTGCCCATCGCCACGTTGCCGGCGACATGGCCGGCCAGCTGCGGTTCGCATCCGCCCAGGGCCGCGAGCATCGCGAACGTCAGGAGTTCGCGCGTCGCCAGGTCGAGCCCGCCGCGGGTGTAGAAATCGCCGAAGCAGTTGGCCGCCAGGAAGCGCTGGATATGCGCCTGATCCTGCGGCGCTTGCGCGGCCATCTGTTCGATACGCTCGCCGAAGATGCGCGTCTGCGCCTCGCGGCCGCGCTCGAAACGGTTTCCGCCATCCGTGGTGGCCTGCCCCGGAAGCGGCAGGGCGATGTTGCGTTCGCGCAGGACATCGTTGGTCGCATGGAGGAAATCGAAAGCCCGGCCCATGCCGACGTAGGGAACGGCCTGGTAGAGAATTTCCTTGGCGACGACGGGTGTCACGCCCACATCGAGTGCCGCACCCAGCATGACCCGGTATTCGTCTGCCGCATGGCAGGCGATCAGCGCCGCGAGCTGCACCATCAGGCGCAGGTGCAGGTCCAGTGGTGCCGCATCCTGCACTTCATCGAACGCCCAGTTGTCGAAGCGTTCGACGAGCTCGGGGTCGGTGACCGCGAGCGTGGACACGTGCCCCGGGAACAGTTGCTCATGGTTGCGCTTTGCAGCCTCGGTGATCGTCATGACCACGTCCTATCGGCCGGTGCGGGCGGCGAGCTCCGCCGGGTAGCGATCGCCCTGCACCTGGATGCGGGCCAGGACTGCGTCGATGCCCTGCAGGTCCTGGGCGGTCAGCTCGATGGACGCCGCGCCAAGGTTCTCGCGCAGGCGATGCGACTTGGTCGTGCCAGGAATGGGCACGATCCACGGCTTCTGCGCCAGCAGCCATGCGAGCGCGATCTGCGCCGGCGTGACGCCTCGGTCGCCGGCGATCCGGCCCAGCTCGACGACAAGTGCCTGGTTGGCATCACGCGCCTCGGGCGAAAAGCGCGGCACGACGTTTCTGAAGTCGTCCTTGCCGAACGTGGTGTGCTGATCGATGGTGCCGGTGAGGAATCCCTTGCCCAGCGGACTGAACGGCACGTAGCCGATGCCGAGTTCCTCGCACAGCGAAAGGATCACCTCCTCGGGCTGACGCCACCACAGCGAGTATTCGCTTTGCAGGGCCGCGACCGGCTGTACCGCATGTGCGCGCCGGATCGACGCGGCGCCGGCCTCGGAAAGACCGAAGTGGCGGACCTTGCCTTCGGCGATGAGCTGTTTGACCGTTCCGGCCACGTCTTCCATCGGCACGTTCGGATCGACCCGGTGCTGGTAGAACAGGTCGATACGGTCGGTGCGCAGACGATTGAGCGATGCCTCGGCCACTGCACGGATGCGCTCGGGCCGGCTGTCCGTGCCCGCTTGCACGTTGCCGTTGGCAAAGCCGAACTTGGTCGCGATCACGACCTGATCCCGGAAGGGTTTGACTGCCTCCCCGACCATCTCTTCGTTCAGCGCGCCATATGCTTCGGCCGTGTCGAAAAAGCTCACGCCCTGCTCGAACGCCTCGCGGATGAGTGCGACGCCCTGACTGCGGTCGACGCCCGGGCCGATGCCGTAGCTCAGGCCCATGCAGCCGAAACCGAGCGCGGAAACGACGGGGCCGTGGGTGCCGAGAGTGCGACTCGGCATGCTGCTTTTGCGGGTGATGCTTTCCATGGAGTACTCCCGGAATCAGTGAATGCCGTCAGTCTGATCCCGGCATGGCTATCTGATAACCCGTGAAATATCGAATGGACTTATGATCCATATCGATCAATCTTAGTGAGTCCACTCATGGCCAGTGAGAACTACAACGACCTGCAAGCCTTCCTCGTGGTCGCGCGGCTGGGCAGCTTCACACGGGCCGCCGCGCAACTCGGGCTCTCGCAGTCGGCGCTGAGCCACAAGATCCAGGGACTCGAAGCACGGCTGGGGCTCAGGCTTCTGACACGCACCACCCGCAGCGTGTCCCCGACGGAAGCGGGCGAGCGGCTGATGCAGGCCATCGCCGAGAACTTCGAAAACATCGATCACGCGTTGGCCAGCCTCAGCGAGTTGCGCGACAAGCCGAGCGGCAACATTCGGCTCACCACCAGCGAGCATGCCGCCGCGAGCATTCTCTGGCCGGCACTCGAGCGCTTTCTGCCGAAGTATCCCGACATCCACGTCGAGGTGATCAGCGATTCGACGCTTACCGACATCGCGGCGGAACGTTTCGACGCGGGCATCCGCCTGGGTGAGCAACTGGCGAAGGACATGATCGCGATCCCGATCGGCCCGCCCACGCGCCTGGTCGTGGTCGCCACCCCTGCGTACTTCGCGGCGCACGCCCCCATCCGAACTCCGCACGACCTCACGGCGCACGACTGCATCAACATCCGGTTCCTGACCCACGGTGGCTTGTACACGTGGGAATTCGAGAAGAAAGGTCGCGCGCTCAACGTGCGCGTGGAGGGGCGACTGACTTTCAACAGCATCGAACGCATCCGCGTCGCTGTGCTCGCGGGATTCGGCGTCGCCTACCTTCCGGAAGACATGGTCAGCCAGCACATTGCCGCGGGTCGACTGCAGCAGGTGCTGGATGACTGGTGCCCGCTCTTTCCTGGCTACCACCTGTATTACCCGAGCAGGCGGCAACCATCGCCGGCCTTTGCGTTGCTGGTCGAGGCGCTTCGCTATAAAAAATGAGGTTCTTCCGGCCTTTGCGTGGGATAGCTGTTCGGCGGGTCGTGGTCAACGGTAGTCTGCGGGGATGACGACCGAATCGACGTTCCAAGCGCTGCTGCAACTGCCCGAGCCGTGGTTCATCGCCGGGATCGACATTGATGCCGAGGGCGAGGCGATGCATGTGCGCATTGACTGCCACCGGGGCGCGCCGTTGGCGTGTCCGCAGTGCGGCGTGGCCTGCGAGGTGTACGACCACGCCTCACGGACTTGCCGGGCAGGGATGCCCGGCAAGCGCCAAGCGGGGTGGTCTTCTCTTTGGGTTACTTTTCTCTTGGCCACGCAAGAGAAAAGTGACTCGCCTTCCGCAGGAGGACGAAAGCTCTTCGCTTTGATCAACCGGAAGAACAGCAGCCGATCCACAGGCTGACGCGCTGCTTTCACGACGTGCGCAGAGAACCTCGCACCGACCTCAGCACTCGATCACGTTGACGGCCAGGCCGCCGCGCGAGGTCGCGGGGCCGGCGCTTTCGCGCTGCGTTGAAGCGCAGCGCGAGCCGGGTTCGCGGGCGCGCCGTGAACCGGCGCGCGGGGAAATAAAGGAATCAACCTCGCGCCGAATGGGTGCGATGGCGCGGGTGCCTGCCGCTCAGCACTCGATCACGTTGACGGCCAATCCGCCGCGCGACGTTTCCTTGTACTTGTCCTTCATGTCGTTGCCGGTGTCGCGCATGGTCTTGATCACCTTGTCCAGCGACACGCGGTGCTTGCCGTCGCCGCGCAGGGCCATGCGGCTGGCGTTG
>JAKAFQ010000374.1 GCA_021817875.1 Pseudomonadota bacterium | reverse complement strand
GCGTGCGGGCGGGCCGGGGCGCGCGCCGGGCGAGATGCTCGATGTTGGCGTTGAGGACATCGACCCGCTTGCTGAGCTCGGCGAGTTCCTCCGCGCTCGGCACCCCGAGCTGCGTCAACGCCCGGTGCACCCGTGTCTGGAACATCCTCTCCAGGCCCTCGAGCGCATCGGCCGCCTGGCCGCGCACCTGCCCGACGCGGGCACGCACCCGGCTCCGGGCGTCTCCGAGCCATTCCTGCAGCGCCTGCTCGGCCGCGCCGCGCTGATCCGCGTGGATGCGCGCGCCTTCGCTGATCAACTGCTCGAACAGCTGCGGCGCGCCGCTGCGGGCCCGCGAAGCCGCGCCGAGGCCGGCCAGATAGATCTGATGCAGTGCGTTCACCAGTGTGACCGGCGCGCCGGCCGTGGCGCTGCCAGGACTCTTGCGGGACTTGCTCCGGGTTGCCATGCCATTCCCCTTCGCGGCCGCGGCCGCGTATGCGTATTTGCCCGAGTGGGCGCCAGATTCTCCGCCGTTACTATAGGAGGGGAGCCGGATCGCCTGGATTCGTACTTGCCACACCGGGTAGCACCATGCGCCGAGGAAACACTTCCGCCCGCGGCTCCGGCCGCGCCCCTCGCCTCGATGCGCACGGGCGGTTGCGCGAGCGCTGGACGCGGCTGCACCTGACCGACCGCGAGCCCTGGCCGGATGACAAGCGCGTCCGGGATCTCGCCGCCGGCCACTCGAGCCTGACAACCTCCATCGAGACTCAGGGCGGGGCGGCGGCCGTGGCACGCGTTCTGCAGGATGCGTGGCACGAATTTCACGCCGGCGAATTCGCGCGCGCCTCGGCCCTCGGCAGGACTGTCGGCCCGCTCGGCGCGGCGGTCGCCAACAAGGCGGCGGCGGTCGACTCGCTGTATTCGCGGCACAGCCCGGCCGCGCTGCTCAAACACCTCGAGACCGCCATCGAAGCCGGCGAACGCGCGGTCGCCGAGCTTCCGGAGCAACCCAACATACAGTACACGCTGGCGCTGGTCCTCGGCCGCTACAGCCAGCGCATCTCGATCGTGAAGGCGCTGAGCGCCGGTCTGGCGAGCCGGGTGCGCGAGCATCTGCAACGCACGCTCGCCCTGGAGCCACGCCACGCCGAGGCGCACATCGCCTTCGGGCTGTTTCACGCCGAAATCGTTGCCAAGCTCGGCTCGCTCGCCGCCAGCCTCGCCTACGGCGCGTCGCAGCGCGAAGCGCTCGATCATTTCAGGCAGGCGCTCGCGCTCGTGCCCGGCTCGCCCATCGTTCACATGGAGTATGCGCACGGCCTGATGCTGCTCGATGCGGCCCGCCATCGCCAGCAGGCCGAAAGACTCTACCGCGACGCCGCCGCCTGCGAGCCCGCCGACGCGATGGAGCGGCTCGATGTCGAGCGCGCCAAGGCCGGGCTGCCCTGAGAGCTACTGCTCGAGGGCTGCGCCCCCGAGGAGCACCAGCAGCACCAGCCGCTCGAACTCCGCGGCGAGCAGCGCCACCAGCCGCCCGGGATCGGCGATCAACTCCCGGTCGGCCATCACTCCGTAGTGAACCCGTCCGCAATACGTGAACATGCTGACGCCCGCACCGACACTGCCGGACTGCGGCACCCAGAAAAGCACCTGCCTGACGGCGCACCCGGCGAGCGTCAGCGCCTCGACGGGCCCGGGAAGATTCGAGGCGACGAGGCTCACTTTGGCGCTGAGCAGCCCGAGCGCGTACTCTTCCGCCGCGGCGGGCAGGCTTCCGACCAGCGCCAGCAGGCCGAACGTCGCCAGTGGCTGCGACGAGCTCTTCAATGCCCGTGTGGCAGCGTGCACGGCGTACAGGCGCTCGAGCGGATGACGCAAGCCGATCGGAAGGTCGGCGAACACCAGGCCGAAACGATTACCCAGCGGCACCTCCTCGGACCGTGCCGCCGTGACCGGCTTGAGGTTCACCGGGATGGCGGCGCGAATCGTCAGTCCCGCGACCGGCTCGCCTTCCGACTCGAGGTAACGCCCCAGCGCGCCGGCGAGCGTCGCGATCAGCACATCGTTGACCGTGCAGCCGAGCAATCGGCCGATGGTGTGCACCTCCTCCAACGACAGCGCCTGCGCCCAGGCAATGCGCCGGATCCCCGACAGAGCGCGTTTGAGGCGGGTGGGCGGATCGTCGGACAGCATGGCCAGTCGCAGCAGCTCCGAGCCTATCCCGACCGCCTGACGGGCGAGTCCGCCGGCCTGTTCAGGGCGCAGCGCGTAATGCATGCCCGCATCGAGCAGATCCGCACCCCAGCGCAGCGAGTCACGCGCCGGCTTCAGGATGCGTGCCCAGGACGCGCCGCCCGGCGACGGCGCAGCCGGACCGTCGTCGCGCCTGCGCGAGGCGGCCGTGTCAGAGACTGGTCGATCCGCAAGCGACAGCAGCACCTGCACCAGGGCGACGCCGTCGGCGTAGCAGTGGTGGATGCGCACGATGATGGCGCTGCCGCCGCCATAGCGCTCGATCAGGTGGAACGACCACAGCGGCCGCCCCGGCGGCAACGGGGTGCTCGCCAGCTCACCCGCCAGCGCCTCGAGCTCCCGCTGACCGCCCGGTGCCGGCAACGCCGCCAACAGGAGGTGATCGTCGAGGTTGAAACCCGGTGTTTCGACCCAGCGTCCGGCCAGTGCATCGCCCACCGGTGCGCGGCGGAAACGCTCGAAGTCGAGAAAGCGGCTCCCGATGAGCTGCCGCAGCGGCTCGCGTCCGAGCGGTTCGCCGAGCACGATCAGACCCACGATCATCATCGGGTTGGCCGGGCGGTCCATCAGCAGCCATGCCCGATCGATGCTCGACATGCGTTCGGCCGCCATGGGAGTAGTTTGGCGCGGGTCGCAGACATTTTGCCCCTCGGTTTGCCACGATACGAGCGCAGCGTATTCCCGGCGTAGCGTGTCGACTCAGCACGACCCCTGGCGCTCGAGTCATGAGCTATTTCATCACCGGAGGAACCGGGTTCATCGGTCGGCGGCTCATCGCGCGCCTCGCGGCCCGCGGCGAGCCGATCCACCTGCTCGTCAGATCCACCTCCACGGCGAGCTTCGAGCGACTGCGCGCGCAGTGCGGCGCGGCGGCGCGGCTACTCGTTCCGATCGAGGGAGACCTCCGCGGCGAGCGGCTCGGGGTCGGCGCCCCCGAGCGCGCCAGGCTGCGCGGCAGGATCGAGCACTTCGTGCATCTCGGCGCGCTCTATGACCTCGGCGCGCAGACCGCGCCGCTCGAGCAGGCCAACGTCCTCGGCACGCGCAACGCGCTCGCGCTCGCCGCGGAGCTCCAGGCCGGCTGCTTTCACCACATGAGCTCGATCGCGGTCGCGGGTCGATACCCCGGAGCATTCACGGAGGACATGTTCGAACAGGCCGTGGACCTGGAGCATCCGTACTTCCGCACCAAGCACGAGGCGGAAGCTCTGGTGCGCGGCACCTGCCGCAGCGCGTGGCGCATCTACCGGCCGGGAATGGTCGTTGGCGACTCGCGTAACGGCGTCATGGACAAGATCGATGGCCCCTATTACTTCTTCAAGGTGATCCAACGGGTGCGCGATGCCCTGCCCCGCTGGCTGCCGCTGCCCGGGCTCGATGGCGGACACATCAACCTCGTGCCGGTCGACTTCGTCGCCGCCGCGCTCGATCATCTGGCCCATCTCGGGGGCGAGGATCGGCGCTGCTTTCACCTGACCGATCCGGTGGATCGGCGCATCGGCGCGGTGCTCAACCTGTTTGCCGAGGCCGCCCACGCGCCGGGCATGCGGCTGCGGCTGGAACCGGCGCTGTTCGCGGCGCTCGCATCCGCGGCCGGCGCCGCCCATGGCTCGCTGCAGCCGCTGCGCCGGGTCCTGCTGCAGCTTCTCGATGACCTCGGCATCCCCGCGCCGGTTCTGGACCTGCTCGACTACCCGACGGTGTTTCCTCCGGGCCGGGCCAGCCAGCTGCTCGAGCGCGCCGGCATCCGCGTCCCGCCGCTCGAGGAGTATGCGTGGCGGCTCTGGGACCATTGGGAGCGCCGGCTCGACCCGGACCGACCCGGGACGGAGCGTCTCGCCGAAGCGGTGCGCGGCAGGACGGTGCTCATTACCGGCGGATCGGCCGGGATCGGCCGGGCGAGCGCGCTGCGTCTCGCGGCGGCGGGGGCGAGAGTGCTGATCGTGGCGCGCGATCCGCAGAAGCTTCAGACCGCGCTCGCCGACATCCGCAGCCAGGGCGCCGAGGCGGCCGCCTATGCCTGCGACCTCACCGACGCCGAGGCCTGTACGGCGCTCGGCGCGCGGCTGCTCGCCGAGCATCAGCACATCGACGTGCTCATCAACAACGCCGGACGCTCGATCCGCCGGGCAGTCGAGAATACCTACGACCGTCTGCATGATTACGAGCGGCTGATGCGGATCAATTATCTGGCGGCCGTGCGCCTCACCTTGAGTCTGCTGCCGTCGATGGCCGCGCGCGGCAGCGGGCACGTCATCAGCATCTCCTCCATCGGGGTGCTGAGCAGCGCCGCCCGTTTCGCGGCATATAACGCCTCCAAGGCGGCTCTGGAGGCATTCACGCGCTGCGCCGCGGCAGAGTACCGCGAGCGGGGCGTGCGCTTCACGGTGATCAACCTGCCGCTGGTGCGCACCGGCATGGTGGCTCCGACGCATCTGTACCGGCGCTTCCCGCTGCTGCGGCCGGAGCAGGCGGCCGAGCTCGTCTGCGAGGCGATCGTGCGCCGTCCCGTGCGCCTTGCAACGCCGCTCGGCAGACTCGCGCAGCTCGTCGAGACCCTCGCGCCCGAGATCAACCGTGCCGTCATGAGCGAGAGCTTCCGGCTTTTCCCGG
>JAKAFQ010000373.1 GCA_021817875.1 Pseudomonadota bacterium | reverse complement strand
CGCGGCGAGCCAGCTGGAAAAGATCGACATGCTGGATTATGCCGACCTGATCGTGCTCAACAAGGGCGACAAGCGCGGCGCAGCCGACAGTCTGCGCGACGTGCGCAAGCAATGGCGGCGCAATCACCCGCAGCACCAGGGCCTTGCGGACGCGCAGTTGCCCGTGTTTCCGACCATCGCCAGCCGCTTCAACGATGCGGGCGTCAACCGGCTTTTCACGGCGCTGTGCGCCGCGCTCACCGCGGGCCGCATCGGCGCGGCGAGCTGGGATGCCGCCGACCCGGACCCTGTGGACAGTGCGACAGGAGCGCCACTGATCCCCGGCGCCCGGGTGCGCTACCTGTCGGAGATCGCGCAGAACGGCCGCGCGGCGCGCGAGGTCACCGAGCGTCAGGCGAGCGCGGCGCACCGGGCGCACGGTCTGTATCAATCGCTCGCGGCGCTCGAGGACGCCGCGCTGCCGGCGCCCCTCGATCCGTATCCGGAGGCGGCGGATGCGGGTGCGGATGCCACGCGGCGCGCGCTGCGGGCCGCTTACAACCGGGCGCTCGCAGAGGTCGGCGCCGAGGGGATCCGAGAGCTCAAAGCCTGGCCGGAACGGGTGCGAACCGCGACCCAGCGGACCTATTCGTACAGGGTCCGCGACCGCGACATCACGGGTGAGAACTATACCGAGACGCTGTCTCACCTGCCGGTGCCGAAAATCGCCGTGCCCGGGTTCCAGGATTGGGGGGAGCAGCTGCGCTTCATCCGAAACGAGAATCTGCCCGGCTCCTTCCCGTATACCGGCGGTGTCTACCCCTATCGGCGCGAAGCGGAGGATCCGACGCGCATGTTCGCCGGCGAGGGGGCTCCCGAGCGCACCAACCGGCGCTTCCACTACCTGGCGCACGGCCGTGAGGCGGTGCGGCTGTCCACCGCGTTCGACTCGACGACGCTCTACGGGGAGGACCCGGACACGAGGCCCGACATCTACGGACGCACGGGGAACTCCGGGGTGTCGGTGGCGACGCTGGACGACATGAAGAAGCTCTATTCCGGCTTCGACCTTCTCCGGCCTTCGACTTCGGTGTCGATGACTATCAATGGACCGGCGCCGATGATTCTCGCGATGTTCATGAACACCGCGATCGATCAACGGGTGGAGCGGTACCTGCGCGCCGAAGGCCGCTGGAGCGAGGCCGAGCGGCGCATCGAGGCGCTGCACCGGGCCGCGGCGCAGCGCGGCATCGCCCCGCCGGCCTATCGCGGCGAGCTGCCCGCGGGTCACGACGGCTCGGGACTTGCTCTGCTCGGGGTCACGGGCGAGCAGCTCGTCGACAGCGGGCTTTACGCGCGGCTCGCAGCCGAAACGCTGAGCGCGGTGCGCGGTACGGTGCAGGCGGACATCCTGAAGGAGGATCAGGCGCAGAACACCTGCATCTTCTCGACAGAGTTCGCGCTGCGCATGATGGGAGACGTGCAGCAGTACTTCACCGAGCGCCAGGTGCGGAATTTCTATTCGGTGTCGATCTCGGGCTACCACATCGCCGAGGCCGGCGCCAACCCGATCTCCCAGCTCGCCTTCACCCTCGCCAACGGCTTCACGATCGTCGAGTACTATCTCGGCCGCGGAATGCGTATCGACGATTTTGCTCCCAATCTGTCGTTTTTCTTCTCCAACGGCATGGATGCGGAATATGCGGTCATCGGGCGGGTGGCGCGGCGCATCTGGGCGCGCGCCATGCGCGAGCTGTACCACGCCGGGCCGCGCAGCCAGATGCTCAAGTATCACGTGCAGACCTCCGGACGCAGCCTGCACGCCCGTGAGATCGCCTTCAACGACATCCGCACCACGCTGCAGGCGATGTATGCGCTGTTCGATAGCTGCAACAGCCTGCATACCAACGCCTACGACGAGGCACTGACCACCCCGACCGAGGAGAGCGTGCGCCGTGCGGTGGCGATCCAGCTGATCATCAATCGCGAGCTCGGCTTGAACAAGACGCAGAACCCCTGGCAGGGCTCGTTTGCGCTCGAGTACCTCACGGACAGGGTCGAAGAGGCGGTTTACCGCGAGTTCGACGCGCTCACCGAGCGCGGCGGAGTGCTGGGCGCGATGGAGACGATGTATCAGCGAGGCAGGATCCAGGAAGAATCGCTCTACTATGAGACGCGCAAGCACGATGGAAGCCTGCCCATCATCGGCGTCAACAGTTTCCTGTCGGAATCGGACGGGGCTGCGGAGCATGCACACGCCGAGCTGATTCGCTCCACCGAAGAGGAGAAGCAGGCGCAGGTCGCGGCGGTACGCGCGTTCCAGGCGCGCAACGCCACGCGCTCGGATGTCGCTTTGCAGCGGCTGAAGGCGTGCGCCCGCAGCGGCGGCAATGTATTCGCCGAACTGATGGAAACCGTCAGGACCTGCTCGCTGGGGCAGATCTCGCATGCTCTGTATGAAGTGGGGGGGCGCTATCGGCGCAACATGTGAGATCGGGCTCGCCGAGCGCCGCCAGGATCGCTGCCCGTGCCTGATCGCGCAGCAGCGCCGCGCTGTGTGCCGGCGCCTGCGCCGGCGGCGGGATCGGTGGCAGAATGGTGACCCGTACCGCGGCCGGGCGGGGCAGTTCGCCGCGCGGGGACAGTGCCGCACGGGTGCCGTGTACGATCGCCGGTACGATCGGACAGGCGGCGCGCACGGCCGTCGCGAACGCCCCGGTATGGAATTTCAGCAGTCCCGGGCTCGGGGTGAAGGTGCCCTCGGGGAAGAACACCAGCGAATGGCCGTTGCTGGCGTTGCGCAGCACGCGCAGCGCATCGGCGGCGCCCCGTTTGCTGTCGAAACGCTCGACGAACTCCGAGCCGATACGGTGCAGAAACCAGCCGGCGAGCGGCACACGGGCCATTTCACGCTTGATGACGAAGCCGAAACGCGCCGGAAGCGCCGCGGTGAACACCAGTCCGTCCAGATAGCTGGCGTGGTTCGAGACGATCACGCACTGTCCCTGCGGCAGCCGATCGAGATCCTGCACGGTGAGCCTCATGCCCGCGCATCGCAGGAAAGCCCGGGCGAGCAGCCGCGCCGCGCGCCTGCGCCGCTCCGTCCCCGGCAGCAGCGAGGCGGCGAGCAACGCCGCGAGGCCCACGAGCAGGAATAAGATCGTGGTGTACAGTGCGTACACGAGCCTGAACGGAAGCAGGGCCATGTTGCGGGACGGCGCCTGGATGTCTGGCAGGTCCGCGACCAGCGGGGTTGCGCTGGGCCGCACGAGGCGTCCGTCGATTGTGATCGGTTTCTCCATTACGTTAACTTCCCGTCCCGAGTGTGATTCGGGTCACGCCGGCCGAGGGGCTCTGCTCACCATACTGCGACCGCCACCGTGGCGTCGGCACTCGCTTCGGCAGCGCCAGGCGCATCGAGATGCGTGCCCGGTCTGCGGTGAGAGGGTCCTTAACGAGACGACAATTGTCGAACCATTCTGCCGCAATTACCACGCCCGTTCACCGCGACACCGATCCGGCGGTCAGCCGCTTCCTGGATGCCGTGTGGGCGGAGCGCGGTCTGTCGCCGAACACGCTGGCGGCCTATCGGGCGGACCTCACGGCGCTTGCACGCTGGCTTGCCGAGCGCCAGGTGGCGGTGGTTCAGATGTCGCACAAGGACCTGCAGAATTTCATCGAGTCGCGCGTGCTGGGGGGAGCTCGTCCACGGTCCACCGCCCGCCAGCTCTCGAGCTTTCGGCGCTTTTTCCGGCATCTGGTGCGCGAGGGAACGATCCAGGAGGACCCGACGGCGCATATCGCCATGCCCAAGATCGGCCGCTCGCTGCCGAAATCCCTGACCGAGGAAGAGGTCGAGGCACTGCTCGCCGCCCCGGCGGTACATGATCCGCTCGGCAACCGGGACCGCGCCATGCTCGAGGTGCTCTACGCCACGGGGCTCAGGGTCTCGGAGCTGGTGAATCTGCGCTACGGCCAGATCAACCTGAATCAGGGTGTCATCCGTATCGTCGGCAAGGGCAACCGCGAGCGGCTCATCCCGCTCGGCGATGAGGCGGTGCGCTGGCTGACGGAGTTCGTGCGCGGGGCGCGCGACGAGATCCTGCTCGACCGCCAGACGGACTACCTTTTCCCGACCCGGCGCGGTGACCGCATGACCCGCCAGGCCTTCTGGCACATCATCAAGCGCTATGCCAGCAAGGCCGGTATCGCCAAGGGGCTCTCGCCGCACACCCTGCGCCACGCATTCGCGACCCATTTGCTCAATCACGGCGCGGACCTGCGCGTCGTGCAGATCCTGCTCGGCCACAGCGATCTGTCCACGACACAGATCTATACCCACGTGGCGAGCGAGCGGTTGAAGGAGCTGCACTCGCGGCATCACCCGCGGGGGTAATATCCGCCGCCGCGGGCCGGCCCGCCAGAGCCGGCCGCAGCGCCGCTCAACGCTGCAGCTGCTTGAGCTTGTCCGGTTTTCCGTCCCACTCCTTGGCGTCCGCCGGCGGTTCCTTCTTCTCGGTGATGACCGGCCACTGCTTGGCGAGTTCCGCGTTGAGCGTCTTGAAGGAGTCCTGGCCGGTCGGCAGTTCCTCCTCGGAGAAGATGGCTTCCGCGGGACACTCCGGCTCACACAGGGTGCAATCGATGCACTCATCCGGATCGATCACGAGGAAGTTCGGGCCCTCGTGAAAGCAATCGACCGGACAGACCTCCACGCAGTCCATGTACTTGCACTTGATGCAGTTTTCAGTCACTACGAAAGTCATCAGGATTTCCTAGCGTTTGACGGCTGAGACCTCGACAGGGTCGCGTATTGTGCCACGGTGCCCGGGCGCGCAAAACCGCTCTGAAGCCGGGCACCTGCCATGGTCCAGGCCGGG